>DASWAB010000281.1:0-2088 GCA_036391375.1 Nitrospirota bacterium | reverse complement strand
TCTCCGGGAAGGAAGCCGAGCCCGCACTGCTCCGGCTTCTCCATCAGAAGCGGGTACTCGTTTTTGTCCAGGTTCTTGCTGAAGTAAACGCAGGATGTGCAATATGCGTCGGAAGTCAACCGGGATTGCTGCTGGAGAACTCGTACGAGTTTGAAACAGGCTGTCACGCCAGACCCGCCTTTTTCCTGGTATACGCCATAAGCCCGCCGGCGGCAATCAATTCCTGCATGAAAGCCGGCACGGGCGCGACCTTGAATGTTTTGTTCGAAGTGATATTGCGGATCACGCCGGCGTCGGCATCAACCTCGATCTGGTCCCCCTCGTTGATGCCGTCAACCGCCTCAATGCTTTCGAAGATGGGAAGCCCCATGTTGAAGCAGTTGCGGTAGAAGATCCGCGCGAAGCTCCTGGCCACAACGCAGGACACACCGGCGGCCTTGATGGCGATGGGCGCGTGCTCGCGCGACGATCCGCAGCCGAAGTTCTTCTCCGCGACGATGATGTCGCCGGGCGACATTTTCTTCATGAACCCAGGATTGGTCGAATCTTCCATGCAGTGTTTCGCCAGTTCCTTCGGGTCCGAGGTGTTCAGATATCGCGCCGGGATAATCGCGTCCGTGTCCACATCAGCGCCGAATTTCCATGCCTTGCCGTTGAATTTCATTGAAAACCCCTGAGATTTCAGCCACGAATTGCACGAATGTACACGAAGGAAACCATGAAGCGTGATTAAAATTCTCTAATTTAAATTCGTGAAAATTCGTGTTCATCCGCGGCTAAATAGAGTTATTTCAGTTCTTCCGGTCTTCCGATTCTTCCGAGCACCGCCGACGCCGCCGCGATCGCAGGGTTCGCAAGATACACTTCGCTCTTGGGATGACCCATGCGGCCCACGAAATTCCTGTTCGTCGTCGATATCGAGCGTTCGCCCGCTGCAAGGATGCCCATGTGGCCGCCAAGACAGGGACCGCAGGTCGGCGTGCTGAACGCGGCTCCCGCGTCGATGAATATGTCCACGAGCCCTTCCTTGATGGATTGCTTGTACACGGCCTGCGTGGCCGGGATCACGATCATGCGGACGTAGGGATGCACCTTGTGCCCCTTGATCACTTTGGCCGCTTCGCGGATGTCCTCGATCCTGCCGTTGGTGCACGAGCCGACTACGGATTGGTCGATATTCACGGCGGCGAGTTCGCCTACCGGTTTCACGTTCTCCGGCAGGTGGGGGCAGGCGACCTGCGGCTCCATGCCGGAGAGGTCATACTCCCGCACATCGACATAGTTGGCCTTCCTGTCGCTCTTGAAGAATTTGTGCTTGCGCCGTGCGCGCCTGGACACGTACTTCTCCGTGATCTCATCAGGCTCGATGATGCCGTTCTTGCCGCCTGCCTCGATGGCCATGTTGCAGATCGTGAGCCTGCCGGCCATAGGGAGTTTTTTGATCGTCTCGCCGGTGAACTCCATGGCCCGGTAGAGCGCGCCGTCAACGCCGATGTCGCCGATGGTTTTGAGGATGATGTCCTTGCCGCCGACCCATTTGCCGGGTTTGCCCGTATAGATAAATTTCATGCTCTCGGGCACCTTGAACCACGCCTCGCCCGTGATCATGGCAGCCGCCACATCGGTGCTCCCCACGCCGGTCGAAAAGGCGCCGAGCCCCCCGTAGGTGCAGGTGTGGCTGTCCGCCCCGATCACCACGTCGCCGGGGACCACGAGTCCCTGCTCGGGGAGGAGCGCATGTTCAACTCCCATCCGGCCAACCTCGAAATACAGAGAGAGATCGTGTTCGCGCGAGAACTGACGGAGCAGGTTGCATTGCTCTGCGGAGGCGATGTCTTTATTCGGCGCGAAGTGGTCGGGAATCAGCGCAATCCGTGCCGGGTCGAACACTTTTTTCGCACCCGCTGCCCGGAACTCCTTGATCGCAATCGGCGCGGTGATATCGTTCGCAAGCACCAGATCGAGTTTCGCGTTGATCAGTTCTCCGGGTTTCACTTCTTTTTTGCCGCAATGAGCGGCCAGTATTTTTTCCGTTATGGTCATCATAGGCTTTTGAATTCTGGAGTAAGAGTCAGCGAACGAGTAAGA
>DASWAB010000280.1:0-3078 GCA_036391375.1 Nitrospirota bacterium | reverse complement strand
CAATGATAAATCTGGCGTATTTCATAAGGGCCTCCTCGTTGATTGAATGTGCATTATAATATTATTATAGCATCGATTATCCGGCGTTTGCAGGGACGCGCGGCGAACGGTCCTGCGCAGGGGAAAGATCCACTTCCGTCGTGTTAGCTTCCCGTTAGTCCTGTGCCCGCGCCGATCAGGCGCGTAATGCTGTTTATCCGTTCGCCCTGATACATACCGTGAGACTCGGGAGGACCGGGACCGATGTCCCGGATGCGGATCAAAAGGTCAACTGATAGGCGCCGTACAGGGACAGCAGGTTTTCTCCGTGGATGTCCGTCCCCGCTGAGAATAGTACATGACGCCGCTCCGTAAAATCAACGATCGCCCCCGCATTGAATGCCGTACGGTCGCTGCCCTCCCGCGTGTTCCTTGCGTCGTGAAAAAGTTCGGCGCCGAGCGTAAATTTTCCGGAAAACCGACGCTGCAGGACCCAGCCGGCAAACCAGTGGTTTTCATTGCCGGGTCCGGGGTTGTACCAGTAACCGCCGCCGCCGTATGTGGTCCAAGGGCCCCAGCTCTTCTGGAGCCAGAGCGGGATAAAGGCCCGCATGCGGTGCTCGCCCAGGCCGCGGCCGCTGTCCCCGGCGGGAAACTCGACCAGAGGAAAGGTCCCGACTTGCGGACGCGCGGCGGTCTCGCCCAGAAAGCGGTATTTCACCCCGAGTTCAATGTCCCCCAAGCCGTATTGCGTCGATCCCTCTTGCGAACGGTTATATGCAAGCGGAACGATAAGATGCGCCTGCGTTTCATGAAGCGCCCCGTAGTTGGCCTCGAAATGAGGGGCCGTTCCCGATACGCCCTCCTTATCATGAGAATAGACAGAGGCGAGGTAAAATTCTCCATGCCTGAATTCGACGGGTTCAGGGTCATCAGTCACAAAGGGCGGCCCTGCCCATACTGCCGATTGAAGACCGGCGGTCCAGGACACCACGAACACAAGGGCTTTTGCAACCGCAGTGTATTTATAGAGAGCAGATGACATTGGTTATGATGACAACCCTTCTTTTTTATTTTTTGCTTCCCCCCATCAGCCAATCCAACAGGAACCATGCCGCGACGAGGATTACGACGAGCAACGCGGTTTTACCGATGTTCAGGAGGAGATGCCCCTCCCCTTCCCCCTCTTTCCCGGCCTCTGTGCGCGTATGGTTATCCTGCTGGTCCTGCCGCATGATCTCTCCTTTTTATGCAAAGCATTCAAGGCGCTCCCTTTAGTGGGTAGCTTTTCCTGCATTATTGACATGAGGATAGTACAGTTGAGGCCAAAAATCAAGAACAGGCGAAGACGTTCGTCCGGCATAACTATCGTATGCTAAAATGAAGGAAGGAGAAACGACCCATGAAAAAAATCGTCAGCACATCGCATCATGGTGAGCGTTCCTTCCATTTGCGCGCATCGGGCAAGTCATCACGCTGTTCGTCCCGGGCTCGCGGTCGCGGGAAGCATGATCATCCGGTGGAGGTATAAGCGTTGACGGAGGCAATCGAGATCGAGGTCAGGAACCTGGACTTTTACTATAATGGCGATATCCATGCCCTCCGGCGGATATCGCTGCCGGTCTACAGGAACGAGGTGACCGCGCTGATCGGCCCGTCCGGCTGCGGCAAAACCACGCTGCTCCGGTGTTTCAACCGCATGCACGATCTCTATCCCCGCCACCGGTACAGCGGGGAAATCCTCTTTCAGGGGAGCAACATCCTCGGCGAAGGCATTGACATGATCCGCCTCCGGAGCCGCATCGGCATGGTGTTTCAGAAGCCGACGCCCTTTCCCATGTCCATCGCGGAAAACATCGCCTACGGCCTCAGGCTGAAGGGCATCCGGAACAAGTCGGAGCTGGTCGGGCGCATCGAGCAGGCGCTCAAACACGCGGCGCTCTGGGAAGAGGTCCGCGACAAGACGAACGCGAGCGCCTACGAGCTCTCGGGCGGCCAGCAGCAGCGGCTCGTGATCGCCCGGGCGCTGGCAGTCGAGCCGGAGGTGCTGCTCTTTGACGAGCCGACCTCTGCCCTGGACCCGATATCGACGGCAAAGATCGAGGAGCTCCTCGTGGCCCTCAAAAAAGACGTCACCATCATCATTGTGACCCACAACATGCAGCAGGCGGCCCGAGTGTCAGACATGACGGGTTTTCTCTACCTGGGGGAGCTCATCGAATTCGGCACCACGGAAAAGATGTTCACAGCGCCGGACAAGAAGCAGACGGACGATTACATTACGGGAAGGTTCGGGTGAGAACAGCAGGGTCCAGGGGCAAGGGTCATGGGTCAAGGAACCGCTGCAAAAGTCAAGCTTCCAAGAAACGTTTTCCCTGACCCTTGCTACTTGACCCTTGACCATATTATTTAAGGAGACATCATGTCCACGCAGAAAGAACAGGAGCTGGAAAAGCTGAAACGGCGGGTTCTCGCGATGGGAGGGTTCGTCGAGGACGCGATCAGAAAATCCATGAAGGCCATCGTAGAGCGGGACCGCGACCTGGCAATCCAGGTGATCGACAGCGACGCCGTCGCCAATACCTACGACGTCGAGATCGAGGAAGAATGCATCAGGTTCCTCGCCCTCTATCAGCCCACGGGCAGCAATCTCCGCTTCGTGACGACGGCCATCAAGATCATCACCGATCTCGAACGCATGGGGGATCTGGCCGTGGACATCAGCGAGCGGTCCATTGAGCTCCTGGACGAGCCGCCCCTCAAGCCGTATATCGACCTGCCGCGCATGGCCGAGGCGGCCCAAAAAATGCTCAAGGACAGTCTCGACGCGTTCATAGCGAGGGACGCAGACCTCGCCATGCGCGTGTGCGAGGCGGATGACTTCGTGGACAATCTGAACCAGCAGATTTTCAACGAGCTCCTCCTCTACATGCTCAAAGACCCCAAGAACATCACGCGCGCCGTGCGGCTCACCTACGTCACGAAATACCTGGAGCGGGTCGCTGACCACGCCACCAACATCGCCGAGATGGTCGTCTACCTGGTAAAAGGAAAGGTCATCCGCCACATGGCGTGCGAGCCCGGCCGCCAGGCGTCTGA
>DASWAB010000279.1:0-2646 GCA_036391375.1 Nitrospirota bacterium | reverse complement strand
GGCTTGACGGGCTGTTTGTCAATACGAAGTGGTAGAAAGGGAGATGCAGTGATACTCATAAGGCTGGTGATCGAAAGGACGATGCAGCGCAGAAGTACATTCTCTACAAGAAGGGGGCCTGGTAAGCCCCCGTTGAACTGCCTACGGATTCCCCGGCGTCTGGCCGCCTCTCATTCCGCCGGGCCCGGCGCCCCTGCCCTGGCCGCCCCGAGCTCCGGCAATCATGCCGAGCATCTCACGCCTGAACTCATGCTGAAAGATGAGGAATCTCGCCTGCTGTTCGACCGTGAGAATGTTTTTCACGCCGCTGATTTCCCGCTCCCTGATCTCTTCCAGGGCACGACGGGACTTCTCGATTGTTTCAATGGCCGACTTGAGCTTCGCTTCATCGGGTTTCGGTTTGTTCAGGGCCATCCTCAGTCCCTTCATTGCTTCCCGCTGCTCGCTCATAACGTTCTTCCGCTGTTCCTCAAAGGAACCGAGCAGTGATGACAGCTTCGCCGCGGTCGGAGGGTCAAGCTTCAGCGCCTCCGTGAGGCGCCAGACTCTGAGGACCTCGATCTTTTTTCTGATTTCTTCCCGTTTTTTTGCTGAGGGTTCGCTGCCGGATCCGGGCATGTTTTCACCCCCACGGGACACGTCATCCCTGCCGCCGGCAGGCCTCTGCTGTGCGAATGCACCCGGCGCCGCCAGCAGGGCTGTGGTTGATGTCAGCAGAATGAAGGTCCTCAGCGCTCTCGTCATGGTCATCATCCCTCCTCATGCTCTTGTTCATCTATTGTCTTTGAAAGCCGGTCGATTTCCGCTGCGTTCAATTCGGCGAGGTCCTCATAAATATCCGTGCTGCTCCGCCCGCTCAGCACAACAGGCTCCGCCTCCCGCGCGATCGAGGTGAGTTCAGCGCCGGCCCAGTCATCCACCCTGTCGAGTTCATTCTGATTGAGGTCGGCGACATGCACCGGGGCATTCGCCAGGACTTCCTCGGAGAGCTCATCGTTCGGCGGGGCCGCGTCCGGTCCCTGGCGCAGGCCGCGCGCGATGAAGAATGAGAGAACCACAATAGCGCAGACTGTTGCCGCGGCGAATATCCAGCGCGGAGGCGCGAGTTGTTCTTTCAACCATAGGTTAACAAACCATTTTTTTGCTTTCTGCTCTTGAACAGAATGGAATACGCGGCCCGGCATTGCCGCCCAGAAGGCCTCGCCCGGATCAGCGACGGCCTCCTCGGACAGCATGCGGAGGAGGGAAAGCTCGGTTCGGCAGTCAGGACACAATTCAAGATGTCGTTCGACCCGCCTTGTATTCTCCTGATCGAGCGTCTTCCCGATATATCCGGAAAGCAGTTCCTTTATGTTTTTGTCATCGCACTTCATTGTTTTCTTCGTCACTCGTCTCTCGGCGTTCGTCCGCCCGGGTTTTCTCTTCCCCCCATCATCTTCTTCAGTTTCTGCACCGCGTGATGGTAATTCGCCTTGGCGGTCCCCACCGAGCATTTCATGATCTTTGCGATCTCTTCGAACTTTTTCCCCTCCTGCACCCTGAGCATGAGCGTCAAACGCTGCTTTTCCGGAAGATCGGCAAACGACCTCCTGAGCAGAAGCCTGCTCTCTTTCTGGATCAGGCTGTCGAGGGTGCGCGGGTCCTTTTTGATGATCACGTCGTCGAGCGACACCCTTACGATCTTCGCGCGTTCCCGGTAGACGTTCTTGGCGAGGTTGATCGCGATCTGGTAAAGCCAGGTCTTGAAACTCGAGCGCCGCTCGAACCCCCCCAATCCGGTAAAGGCCTTGATAAAGGTCTTTTGCAACAGGTCCGCGGCGTCGTTCCGGTCGCTCACCATGCGGTAGAGCAGGGAATAAAGCGGCTTCTGGTACTTGAGAACCAGTTCATCGAACGCTTCCCGTTCTCCGCCCTGGGCCCTGTTGATGAGATCAAGGTCTTCATCCATACGCGCAGTGCGTTCACTTTCTCAGACCCCGTTTGGGGCAAAAGGTTGAATTTTACAATAAAAAAACGCGCGTTTGAGCATCTCGCGTTCAATTGCCTGCCTTCACCGGGGATGTTTCGGCGTCCTTGACATCCCTGGCGAGGCAGACGCGGTTTCTTCCGTCGCGCTTTGCCTGGTACAGCGCCCGGTCGGCCAGCGCGATCAGCGTTTCCTTCTTGTCGCAGCCCCGGAAATACGATGCGACGCCGATGCTCACGGTGCGCTTTAAGGAGACCTTTCCCGCGGCGATGGTCGTATGCTCGACGGCTTTCCGGATGCGTTCCGCCATAATCTTCGCGCCTTCCGTTTCTGCGCCGACCATGCCCACGGCGAACTCCTCCCCCCCGTACCGCGCCACGAAATCGATGCTGCGAGCCATATCGCGGATGACCCCCGCCACGGTCTTGAGCGCCACATCGCCGACCGGATGGCCGTGCTCGTCGTTCACCTTCTTGAACCAGTCGATGTCGAGCAGGAGGAGGGAAAAATGCTGGTATTCGCGGTCCAGCCGCTTGAACTCGGCGTCGAGCTTGTCCATGAAGGTCCGGTGATTGAGAAGGCCGGTGAGGCCGTCGGTATGTGCCATGGCGCGTATCCGTTTGTGCAGCATGCTGTTGTCCACGACCATGGAGGCATGGTTCAGGAGGGTGTCCATAAAG
>DASWAB010000278.1:0-2808 GCA_036391375.1 Nitrospirota bacterium | reverse complement strand
GCCCGGCCCTGCGGCGGGTTCGTCCTTCTCTCCCAGCTCCTCGCGGCGGGCGAACTTACGATTGACGATGTCTGAGGGAATCGGAGCGCGCAACCATGCCGTCAGCGCAGGTCACCTTTATGATTCGTCTCATAGCCTTCCCCCTCCCCTCCATGATATACTGTCGCCATGAAACCTCGCAGGCAGGAATATCTTCTGAAAGAATACGGTTCCTGGAGCGTGCTGGCCGCCTCCTTTCTCCTCGGGCTGGGAGCGGGCGGAGGCTTCGCATGGCGGGCGATCCCACTCTTTTTTGCCCTCGGGCTTCTGGTCAATTCCAAGCAGGCGCTCACAAAGTGGACGAGGCGGCCGGGGGACCGGGCGTCGCTCGCGATCTTTCTCGGGCATCTTTTCATTGCGGCGATACTGCTTCTCAGCATTTTCGGCAGCGGCATCCTCATGCTTCTGCCGCTGCTGGTTTTTCCGGCAGCTTATCTCGTGGCGGGCAAAATCGCGGGTGAGCATTTTATTCTCACCGAGGTACTGGGCTTCGCCCTGCTCAGCCTGGCCGCGGTGCTTGCCAAGTTTCTGCTTACCGGCGGACTCGACGTCCGATTGTTTCTGGGCGTCGCCTTGTATTTCTCTGCCGGCGTGTTCAAGATCAAGATCCTGCTCCTGAAAAAGACGCGGGACCGGATTCTTGCGGTCTTGTACCTCATTTTTACCGCCTTTGTGTATCGCAGGCTCCACATCCCCCTGATCGTCCTCCTGCCGCTGATCGACAACCTTATCGTGGCGGCCGCGCCCTACCGCGTGAAACTCAGGACCACGGGCTGGATCGAGGTGGCCAAGAGCCTGGCCTTCCTTGGACTGTTTCTGCGCTATTACTAAGGTTGCCGGATCGGGCGTCAGCAATCTTACCGAAATGGCGTCTTTTTCTCCTGAAGGTGGTAAAATTATAAAAGAGAAAAGAAATGGCAGTCAAATCCTCCGATATTCACCTGACATCCAACGCGCTGACCGTCCTCGGCAGGCGGTATCTCAGGAAGGACGAACAGGGCAGGGTGGTGGAGTCTCCCGAGGAGATGTTCCGGCGCGTGGCGAACAACATCGCCCAGGCCGATCTCATGTACGACGGCAGCGCCGATGTGCGGAAGACCGAGGAAGAGTTTTTCCGCATCCTCTCGAACCTCGAATTTCTTCCGAATTCCCCCACCCTGATGAACGCGGGGCGGCCGCTCCAGCAGCTCGCCGCGTGCTTTGTCCTGCCGATTGAGGATTCGCTCGAATCCATCTTCGAAGGCGTCAAGAACACGGCCCTGATCCACCAGAGCGGCGGAGGCACGGGATTTTCCTTCAGCAGGCTCCGGCCCAGGGACGATGCCGTGCGCACCACGGGCGGGGCAGCGAGCGGGCCTGTCTCGTTCATGCGGGTCTTCAACATGGCCACGGAGGTGATCAAGCAGGGCGGCACGCGCCGGGGCGCAAACATGGGGATTCTCCGCGTGGACCATCCCGACATCCTTGAGTTCATCTCCGCCAAAGTCGACAACAAGGAGCTGGCGAATTTCAATATCTCCGTCGCCGTTTCCGAGGAGTTCATACGGTCCGTGGAAAAAGACGGCGACCTGGCGCTCGTCAATCCCGCGAGCCGGAAGATCGTCAGGACGCTCAAGGCGCGGGAGGTTTTCGACGCCATCGTCGAGATGGCCTGGAAGACCGGCGATCCGGGCGTGGTGTTCCTCGACCGGATCAACCGCGACAACCCCACCCCGCAGCTCGGCAAGATGGAGAGCACCAACCCCTGCGGCGAGCAGCCGCTTCTGCCGTACGAGCCCTGCAACCTCGGTTCGATCAACCTCTCGCTCATGCTGTGCGGGCGCGACGGCGCATACGAAATCGACTGGGACAAGCTTGGGCAATCCATCCGCACGGCCGTGCATTTCCTCGACAACGTGATCGACATGAGCCGCTATCCGCTCGATCAGATCGACCGGATGGCGAAGGGAAACCGGAAGATCGGCCTCGGCGTCATGGGCTTCGCCGACTTGCTGATCAGGCTCGGCGTGCCGTATGACTCGGAAGAGGCGCTCCGGCTCGGGGAGCGGATCATGAAGTTCGTCAGGGAAAAAGGATGGGAAATGTCCGAAGAGCTCGGCCGCGAGCGCGGAGCGTTCCCGAACTTCCGGGGCAGCAGGTTTGACCGCGAAGGAGGGCCGCAGCTCAGGAACGCGACCGTGACCACCGTTGCGCCCACGGGGACGCTCTCGATCATCGCCGGCTGTTCGAGCGGGATCGAGCCGCTCTTTGCCCTCTCGTATGAGCGTCACATTTTAGGAGACGTGACGCTCCCCGAGGTGTACGAGTACTTTCTCGATACGGCGAAAAGGCGCGGCTTCTCAGGCAGCGAGCTGCTGATGCGCGTTTCCGCCGGAGAATCGATCCGAAATATCCCCGGCGTGCCGGACGACATAAAGCGCGTGTTCGTGACCGCCTTCGATATCGCGCCGGAGTGGCATGTGCGCATGCAGGCAGCGTTCCAGCGCTCCACGGACAACGCGGTGTCCAAAACCATCAACTTTCCTCAGAATGCGTCGGCAGAGGACGTGCGCCGGGCGTTTCTCCTCGCCTACGGCGAGGGGGTAAAAGGCATCACGATATTCCGGAGCGGCAGCAAGAGCAGGCAGGTGCTTACCTGCGCGGACCCGCTGTATTGCTGAGCTTTTTTAGAAAAAATAAACCTTTCGTTGCGCTTCGATGCACAATGTTGATTCTAAAAATTGAAATTCTGATATAATGTACCCATGTTCGATGCCTCTTGAGGGGGGG
>DASWAB010000277.1:0-6654 GCA_036391375.1 Nitrospirota bacterium | reverse complement strand
CTTCCGCTCTTCATCAAGAAAAAAGAAACTCCCGCCGATCCGGTCGGCGAACTGCCGCGCGACGGACTCGGACCCGGACGGCATCAGGAGATCGATGTCCTTGATGTCCTGTTTGCCGAGAAGCAGGTCCCGGACCGGGCCGCCGACGAGGAAGACCGGCTGCGGGGTAAGCGAGAGGAGTTCATTAAGAAATTGCAAGGCGGGAGTGTCGATCATCATGGGAATCTCTTTTTCATCGGTGAGCCCTTCATAAGGCAGTGCCCGGACCAGCGAAAAGCGATCCGGCTCGGGGGCTGTTTGACCGGAATCGTGATTCATCATAGCATCCCGGCGCCGCCCGCGTCAAGCCGGCGGGAATCATTCTCTGCTTGCGCCGCGGGCCGCGTATCGTATATAGTGGTGAGAGGGAATTCAGGAGAAAGACGATGACACGGGAAAAGATCATTGAAAAGGTTCGTGCTGCGTCATCAAACAACCGGCTGACCTGCGAAAAGGCTCATGAGCTGGCAAAGGAGCTGAAGGTGTCTCTCGGCGAGATCGGCGCGATCTGCAATGAATTGAAGATCAAAATCGCCGCCTGCCAGCTTGGCTGCTTTTAAAGCTTCCTACGGCGGGAGGAGACGGCATTCCGCATCGAGTTTCGCTCCGGGCATGCTCAGCGCGCCTGAGAAGCGGGTCACCCGGTTCTTGCCCTGCGCCTTGGAGCGATAGAGCGCAATATCGGACTCGTGAATGAGTTCGGGAATGGTCTTCTCGCACTCCGGTTCGACGGTCGAAACCCCGAGGCTTATGGTCACCTGCTCGAAGGGGTGGGCGATCTTCACCGTAAACGGATAGTCCTCCACCGCTTTCCTCATCCGTTCGGCGACCGCCGCGGCTTCTTCGATGTTGGTTTCCGCAAGCAAAACGGAAAATTCTTCGCCGCCGTAGCGGAAACAGGTGTCCGTGCTCCCCGTCCTGCACGCCGCGCGAAGGAGCGGCCCCATCTGCGCGATCAGCCTGCTTCCCTCGAGGTGGCCGTAACGGTCGTTGATGCGCTTGAAGTCGTCAATGTCGATCATGATAAAGGAAAATTCTCTCCCGGTGCGTTCCTTTCTTTTGACCTCTTCTTCAAGCTTTTCGAGAAGCACCCGGTAGTTGAGCAGCCCGGTCAATTCATCCACCCGCGCGAGTTCGAGCGTCTTCCTGAACAGCTCCGCCTTTTCGAGGCCCGCGGAGATGAGGTGAGACAGGGTCCGCAGGAGGTCGAAATCCTCGATGCGGAACATCCGGGGCTTGCGGTGGCTGAACCCCATCACCCCCACGATGCGGTTTTCATTCTTGAGCGGTATCCCGACGTAGCTCCCATGCTCTTCCTTTCCTTCGTCAGGATGGTGGAAAAAACCGTCGTAGAGCGCCGTATTGTCCAGGAAGAGCGGCTCGCCGCCTGCCGCGATCTCTCCCGGCGCCCCACTGTCGAAATAGACGGTGTCAGACATCTTGGACTGTAAAAGAGGATTATGGAAATAGATCGGCTCGAGCCCGGTGAGGTCTTTTTTTACGAGATAGACGGAGGCGTCTTCAAACGTAATCGCCTTGCCGACGGAGGCGATGATTTTCTGGACGAGTTCGGAGGTCTCCAGTTCGGACGCGATGATTTTTCCGACTTCATAAAAGAGATAGGTCTCGGTAAGTTTCCGGTAAAAAAGGGTCCTGTAGTCGCGCGCCGGCGCGTTCCTGCCGCCTTTTTTCTCTTTTGCAGCTTTTGGTTTAAGCATCACCCCACCTGCTCCGGCCTTACCAAGACATTAATGATAATATATCATATTATTATTTTTTTCACCACAAATAATTTGGATTGCCCTGGCGCCGGCGAAACAGGCCTTCAGGTTGCGATGGCCGGCTGCGCGTGCGTCCTGAACACAAGCCCCCGGTCTCCCCGGTCCACGAGCACCCGCGAGCCTTCCTTGACTTCGCCGGAGAGGATCTTCGCGGCAAGCGGGTTCAGCACATCCCGCTGTACGACCCGCTTGAGCGGCCTCGCGCCGTATACCAGGTCGAACCCCTCCTCGGCAAGGAGCTCCTTTGCGCCGTCGGTCAGCTCGATCTCGATCTTTTTGTCCGCCAGCCGTTTTTGCACCAGCCCGACCTGGATAGCGACGATCCTTTTCAGGACCTCTGCGTCGAGCGGATGGAAAATGACCGTGTCGTCCACGCGGTTCAGGAATTCGGGCCTGAAGTGCTGCCGCATGGCGTCCATGACCCGGCGCCGCAATTCCTCTTCGTCGTTCCGGAGGTCCTGGATATACTGGCTTCCGATGTTCGACGTCATGATGACCACGGTGTTTTTGAAATCAACGGTCCGTCCCTGCCCGTCGGTGAGCCGGCCGTCGTCGAGCACCTGCAGCAGAACGTTAAAGACCTCGGGGTGCGCCTTCTCGATCTCGTCGAACAGGATGACCGAATACGGCCTCCGCCGCACCGCCTCGGTAAGCTGCCCGCCCTCCTCATACCCCACGTACCCGGGGGGCGCGCCGATCAGGCGCGAGACCGTATGCCGCTCCTGGTATTCCGACATGTCGATGCGGATCATGGCCTGTTCGTCGTCGAACAGGAATTCGGCCAGCGCCCGCGCGAGCTCGGTCTTGCCTACGCCCGTCGGGCCCATGAAGATGAAGCTCCCGATCGGCCGGTTGGGGTCCTGGATGCCCGCCCGCGCCCTTCGCACCGCGTCGGACACCACGGTGATGGCCTCGTCCTGGCCGACCACGCGAAGACGGAGCCGGTCTTCCATATGGAGGAGCTTCTGCATCTCGCCCTCAAGCATCCTGCTCACCGGGATCCCCGTCCACTTCGACACGATCTCCGCCACGTCTTCATCGTCCACCTGCTCTTTCAGGATCTGCTGGTGTGACTGGATTGCGGCAAGCCTGACGGAATCCGCTTCGAGCTCCCGCTGGAGCTCAAGGAGCCTGCCGTACCGCAGCTCCGCCGCGCGGCCGAGGTTGCCTTCCCGCTCCGCTTTGTCCGCCTCGATCTTTGCCTGCTCGATTCGCTCTTTGTTGTTTCTGATCTTCTGGATCCCTTCTTTTTCCGCTTTCCACTGCAAAGCAAGACCGCTTTTCTTTTCAGAAAGGTCCGCGATCTCCTTTTCGATTCTCGCCAGCCGCTCCCGGGACGCGGTGTCCTGTTCCTTCTTCACGGCCTCGCGTTCGATTTCAAGCTGCCGGATCCTGCGTTCGACCTCGTCGAGTTCGGTCGGCATGCTGTCGATCTCCATCCGCAGGCGCGACGCGGCCTCATCGATGAGGTCGATGGCCTTGTCCGGCAGGAAGCGGTCTGCGATATACCGGTGGGAGAGGATCGCCGCGCTCACCAGGGCCGAGTCCTTGATCTTGACGCCATGATGCACTTCGTACCGTTCCTTCAGGCCGCGGAGGATCGAGATCGTGTCTTCCACTGACGGCTCGCGCACGAGCACCGGCTGAAACCGCCGCTCAAGCGCGGGGTCCTTCTCGATGTATTTCCGGTATTCATTGAGCGTCGTGGCGCCCACGCACTGCAGCTCCCCCCTCGCCAGCGCAGGCTTGAGCATATTGGAAGCGTCCATCGAGCCCTCGGCCTTGCCCGCGCCGACCACGGTATGGAGCTCATCGATGAACAGGATCACCTCGCCGCTCGCTTCCGTCACTTCCTTGAGCACGGCCTTGAGCCGGTCCTCGAATTCTCCGCGGTATTTCGCGCCGGCAATGAGCGCGCCCATGTCGAGCGCGACCACGCGCTTGTTCTTGAGCCCCTCGGGCACGTCGCCGGAGACGATCCGCTGGGCGAGGCCCTCGGCGATGGCGGTCTTGCCGACCCCCGGCTCGCCGATCAGGACCGGGTTGTTCTTGGTGCGCCGCGAAAGCACCTGCACCACGCGCCGGATTTCCTCGTCCCTGCCGATCACGGGGTCGAGCTTGCTGCGCCGCGCCAGGTCGGTCAGGTCCCTGCCGTACCGCGTCAGGGCCTGATATTTGTCCTCCGGGTTCTGGTCCGTCACCCGCTGACTTCCGCGGATATCGACCAGGGCGGCAAATATCTTGTCTTTCGTCACGCCGTGGCGCGAGAGAATGTCCCGCGCCGGGCCGTCGCCGTCAGCCGCGGCAATCAGCAGGTGCTCCGTGCTGGTATACTCGTCCTTGAGCCGCTCCGCCTCCTGCTCCGCTTTTTCAAACAGCCTGCCGAGTCTCGGGGAAAGAAACGACTGTACCAGCCCCTCGATTTTCGGCAGCTTATTCAATGCCTCTTCGAGGTCGTCCTTTATTCCTCCGGGGTCGGCGCCGAGCTTTTTGAGCAGCGGGGGGACCACGCCGTCCGCCTGTTCGAGAAGCGAGAGCAGAAGATGCTCCACCTCTATCTGCTGATGGCGGCGCTTGGCCGCGATATCCTGCGCAGTCTGGACCGCCTCCTGCGCCTTCAGCGTCAATCTGTCAAACCGTGCCATGATAACCTCCGAAAACTTCGCATAGGGCATAGCGCACGGGGCGTTCCGGATCGTTCCGCGCGTTCAGTCTCATGCGCTTGCTGTTTATTCCGTTCTCCTTACCACGATCCGCCTGACCGGCACCAGGGCGTTCTTCATCTCCTCCCTCCGCCGGAGTTCGCGTGCCAGCTCTTCACGCAGCATGCTGATCGTTTCCTCCATCTCGCGCTGCATCCGCTCCATCTTCTCCCGCATCGAAAGGATGACCTCGACCCCGGCGAGGTTCACGCCGAGTTCCCGCGTCAGGCGGAGGACCATCTCGAGCCTTTCAATGTCCTCCTCGGAGTAGAGCCGCGTGTTTCCCCCGCTCCGCTTCGGCTTGATGAACCCCTCGCGCTCGTACAGTCTGAGCGTCTGCGGATGGATGCCGAGCATTTCTGAAACCACGCTGATCATGTACAGCCTGTGTTCACGTGCGGCCATGCGTCGCTCCGTTCTCTTTACAACGACTCTTGCCCACCGGCCCCTGCGTCATCGTTTCCTGAACCCCCGGAAGGTGATATCCCGCCTCGGATCCGAAGGATGCATCCGGTCGAGCTCGCGCAGAAGCTCCTTCCCTTTTTCGTCAAGACCCGTCGGCGTGACCACCTTGATCGTCACATAGTGGTCACCGACGCCTCCCCCGCCCAGGTGCGGCACGCCTTTCCCCTTGAGCTTGAGCTGCTGCCCGCTCTGCACGCCCTGCGGCAGCGTGAGCGAGACCATGCCGTCCACCGTCGGGATATCGATCTTGCCGCCCAAAGCCGCTTCCTTTACCGTCACGCGGGCCTCGGAGTAGAGGTTGTCCCCTTTGCGCTCAAAATACGAATGCGGCCTTACCCTCGTGACGATGTAAACGTCCCCGGGCGGCCCGCCGCGTTCGCCCGGCTCCCCCATGCCCGCAACCCGCACCTTGGACCCGTTGTCCACGCCGGCAGGGATCTTCACGTTGAGGCGCTCCGATTTCGGGACGATGCCGCTGCCGCCGCACGTACGGCAGGGATTCGGATTGATCGTGCCTTCGCCGCGGCATGTCGGGCAGACCTGGGAAACCTGCATGAACCCCATGCCTTTTGATACGCTGCCCGAACCCTTGCAGGTGGGACAGGTCCGGCGGGACGTGCCCGACTGGGCGCCCGAGCCGCCGCACGTCGAACAGGTCACGTCGCGGCGCAAATCAACCTGCATGGTCTTGCCGAAGATGGCGTCCTCAAGATCGATTTCGACGGCATACGTGATGTCCTCCCCTTTGCTCGGACCACGCGGCCTCGCCTGTCCGCCGAATATGTTCCCGAAGATGTCCTCGAATCCGCCGCCCCGGAAAAACTCCGCGCCCCGGGCGTCCTGGGTGAATCCCCCGAACCCCTGGCCAGCACCGGCCCCCTGGCTGAAACCGGCGTCAAAAGCAGCGTGTCCAAACTGATCGTATTGCTGCCTTTTCTTGCTGTCAGAAAGGATCTCGTAGGCCTCATTAAGTTCCTTGAATTTCTGCTCCGCTGTCTTGTCGCCAGGATTGATATCGGGATGGTACTTCCTTGCGAGCTTTCTGAACGCTTTCTTAACGTCAGCCTCAGAAGCTTTTCTGTCAATACCTAATACCTCGTAATAATCCCTTTTTGTAGCAGGTCCCATACTAGCCTCAAATGTTATAATGTTTATATAATAAAATATGAGTTAATTATTGTCAAGTTTTTTGTAAAAATTTTTTGTTTTTACGACATATGCGCGTTTACTATTTTTTTGGCTATTTTTTTTGCAACTTCTCCCACCTGATAATCTATAAAACCACTATTTTTATATATCCATGCCACTTTATTGTCATTTTCCATAAAAACTATATAATTCATTACCCTACTGCAATATTCTTTGCTCCAATTATTATTACGGCAAGCAACCGGCCAGAGATACTCGACAAGCTCAAGCGCATTTATCCGTACAACGGGGTCTTTGTCCGCAAGGGATTTGACGATTATTTTTTGATACTTCGTCACGCGTTCCGGATCTATTTCCGCGACCCTCGCAAGGGCGTATATAACCCCCGACCTGAAAACGTCCTCTTCTACGTCATAGATCTCTGCGATAAGCGGGACGACATCGGCGAACTTTTCAGGATCAGCGCATACGATTTCTCCTATGATCTCCGGCGCGGCCCAGCCGATGCCGCCGGATTC
>DASWAB010000276.1:0-3926 GCA_036391375.1 Nitrospirota bacterium | reverse complement strand
CGCAGAACAGGCGGTCCGGGAAACAGACGCCGGCATGCTTGCGGACCCGGTCGGGAAAAAACTGCTCGCCTGCCTTGAGCCGTTCTCCGCGAAGAAGAAGATCGCGCCTGACGACAACCTGGAACTCGACCTGGGGCTCGATTCTCTCGCGCGGGTGGAACTGGTGGTGAGCATCGAGAAGTCGTTCGGCGTGAGCCTGCCCGAATCGTTCGGCTCCGAGGTCTTCACGGTGAAGGACGCCGTCATGAAGATCAAGGGCCTGCTTGCGGCGGGACCGGCGGAAGCAGGCGGGCACGTGCGGTTGTCATGGGGGGAGATCCTTTCGCTCGACCCCGCGGAGGAGGCGAAGGACACGGTCAGGCTCGGGTTCGGCCCGCTCTGTCAGGCCGGCCGCTACCTGCTCAGACTTGCGTTGTCTGTAACGGTGAGGGCCTACGGCCGCCTGTCGGTTACGGGCGTCGGGAACCTTCCCCCGAAAGGCCCCTACATCATGGCCCCGAACCATCTGAGCCTTGCGGACGCGCCGGCGGTCATGGCGGCCCTCCCCTGGCGGACAGCGTCGCAGGTTTTTTCCCTCGGCGCCACCGGATATTTCGGCGGACCGGTCATGTCAAGACTATCGAAGTTCATCAACGTGATTCCCGTGGACATGGATTCGAGACTGCACAACGCTTTGCAGTTGTCCGCGTATGTGCTGCGCCGGGGAAAGGTCCTTCTCGTTTTTCCCGAGGGCGGCCGTTCCCGCGACGGCAGCCTCAAGGAGTTCAAGAAAGGCGTAGGGATCATTGCCAGGGAGCTGAACATTCCGATCATCCCGGTGGTCCTGCGGGGGACCGACGCAATGCTTGCGCCGGGGATGCGTTTTCCCCGGCCCGCCAAAATTTCGGTTTCCTTCGGCAAGCCGGTCTATCCCGAAGGCCGGGACTACGAGGGGATCGTACAGGCGCTCTACGGGGAAGTGGTGAAAATGCTTGAAGCAAAACAGGCCCGATAGCGCGGCGAAACGCCGCATGAGAAGGCGGATACGAAAATTCTTCGGAAGAAGGTGACGCATGATGAAGACCGTTCATTTATTTTTGTCGATCGTTCTGTTTATTTCCCTCGGCTCCTGCGCTTCTCCGAAAGCGCCCGTGGTCGCCGAGCCGCAGAAACCGAAGATTGCGCTCGTGCTTGGCGGCGGCGCGGCCCGGGGGTTCGCGCATGTGGGAGTGATCCGGGCGCTCGAACAGGAAAAGATCCCGATCGACATGATCGTCGGCACGAGCGTGGGCAGCCTTATCGGCGCGATCTACGCCAATGACACGAACAGTTTCGAGCTCGAATGGACCGCCTTTGCGCTGGAAAAGGACGACGTCTTCGATTACGGGATCCTGACGGCGTTTACCGGCATGGGCCCGGTCAAGGGCGACAAACTCGAGGAATTCGTAAAGAAAAAAGTTCCCACTCAGAACATCGAAAGTTTGAAACTGCCGTTTGCGGCGGTGGCCACCGACCTCAACCGGGGGGCGCGGGTTGTCCTCGACAAGGGCCCGGTCGCCAGGGCCGTTCGTGCGAGCAGCTCTATCCCGGGCGTGTTCAACCCCGTCGATTATCAAGGAAGGGTCCTCGTTGACGGAGGCGTCACCGACAATATCCCGATTGATGTGGCCAGGGAGAAGGGCGCCGATATCGTGATCGCCGTGGATATCAGCGAAAACGTCGCAAACTTCAATATTACAAACCTCATCGACGTGGTGCTTCAGTCGGTAAACATCATGTTCAACGAAAACACGGTGTACAAGAAAAAAGACGCCGACGTCCTCATTGCGCCGGCCGTGGGCGACGTGAGCATGCTCGATTTTACCCAGAAAAAGCGCTGCATGCAGGCCGGGATCGAGGCGGCGCAGCGCGCCATGCCGGAGATCAGAAAGAAGATCGAGGAATGGGGAAAAAAGACGGCGATGAAGTGATTTCAAGCCCCGGTGCCCGCCGGAAGGCGCTTGTTGTCCCCTGGACAACGACGTTCGTCGGGGAAAGAGCATATACGATGCTGCGGAGAATCAAGATCATCCTTGAGATGATCAAGTTTGAACACACTATCTTTGCGCTGCCGTTCGCGTTCACCGGCGCGCTGCTCGCCGCACGGGGGGTCCCTCCCTGGAGGACGGCTCTCTGGATCGCCGTCGCCATGGTCGGCGCGCGCTCCGCTGCCATGGGGTTCAACCGCTGGGCGGACCGGAAGTTCGACGCCGAGAACCCGAGGACAAAATCACGCGCGCTCCCGCTGGGGCTCGTGTCGCCGGCGCACGTGGTCCTGTTTACGGCGGCCTCGTCCCTGGTCCTCATCTTCGCGGCGTATATGCTCAACCCCCTGGCCTTTTTTCTCGCCCCCGTCGCGCTCGCAATCGTGTTCTTTTATTCCTATACAAAGCGGTTCACCTACCTGGCCCACGCATTTTTGGGCCTCGCCATCTCGGGCTCGCCCCTGGGCGCCTGGATCGCGGTCACGGGACGCCTCGACCCCCCCGCGCTTGTGCTGGGCGCGGCGGTGCTGTTCTGGCTCCTGGGGTTCGACGTGCTCTACGCGCTTCAGGACATCGACTTCGACAGAAAGGCGGGGCTTCACTCCATCCCGCAGCGGTTCGGGGTCCGGCGCTCGCTCTGGATAGCGAGGGCCTCCCACGCGGTCACGATAGCCGCGCTGTTCTGGCTCGCCGCCCTGCTCTCCCTGGGATGGTATTATCTCGCAGGCGTGCTGATCGCGCTGTGTCTAATCGTCTATGAACACGCCCTTGTAAAGGAGGACGATCTCTCGAAGCTTGATATGGCTTTTTTCAATATGAACGGCTACATCAGCGTTACGGTATTCGTTTTCACGCTGCTCGATGAACTGATGAGATCCAAGCCGTAAAAATCAACCGCGCCGGTTGACAAAGGGTTTGATTGCTGGTAGGCTTGTAGCACTGCGGCCCTGCCGCACCGGTCGGCATGATCCCGAAAAACGAAATGCATTCCATTCAGAAAAGGAGAAGAGATGAAGAAACAACTGGCAGTGATTGTGTGCTTGGCGCTTGCGGCGAGCGCCGCGTTTGCCGCGGACAAGCAGGAGCTGAAGACGTCGAAGGACAAGCTCAGTTACGCCCTCGGCCATGACCTGGGAAGGAATTTAAAGAGGAGCGGCATTGAAACCGACACGGACGTCTTTATGAAAGGCTTGAAGGACGCGTTGTCCGGCGGCAAGTCGCTGATGACCGATGAGGAGGCGAAAAACACCATCGCGGAGATGGAGAAGGAATGGGTAAAGAATTTCGCGGAGAAGAACAAAAAAGAGGGGGAGGCGTTCCTCGCCGAGAACAAGAAAAAGTCGGGCGTCAAGACCCTGCCGAGCGGCCTGCAGTACAAGGTCATTACCGAGGGGAAAGGAAAGTCTCCCCAGGAGAGCGACACGGTGACGGTCAATTACCGCGGCACGCTGATCGACGGCACCGAGTTCGACAGCTCGTACAAGAGGGGACAGCCCGCGACCTTCCCGGTGAACGGCGTGATCAAGGGCTGGACCGAGGCGCTCCAGCACATGAAGGAGGGCGCAAAGTGGCAGCTCTTCATCCCCGCCGACCTTGCGTACGGCGAGCGCGCCCCGCAGGGGATTCCCCCGAACGCCGCTTTGGTCTTCGAAGTCGAGTTGATTTCGATTCAGAAGAAGTAGAACAGACAAAGGGGCTGGCCTCAAAAAGGCCGGCCTCTTTTTTTCTTTCACGCCTCCGGCAGTTTCCATTCACGAGCAACGCATTCACTTGCGGCAGCATTTTTTCATAAAATCATTGACCGGCTGACCAGTTCTATGATACGCTAATCCCAAGAATTAATAGCTTGTTAAACAGTAAGGAATACAAATGACGCAACCGCAATCAAATACAGCATTTCCCTTATCGGCTGAAATATCATTC
>DASWAB010000275.1:0-8326 GCA_036391375.1 Nitrospirota bacterium | reverse complement strand
TGATCCTGCTTACGAACTCATCGTAGACCACTTTTTCGTATTGCTGGATGTCGTAGTCCCTTGTCTTTTCGGTGGCTCCCTGGAGCTCCATGTCCAGGTAGAAATCCATTTCCGGTGATACGCGCAGCCTCAGCATCATACCACTCACCTCCTTCGAGACCTGCTTTCCCTCTCAGGCGCCTTCCTTTTCCGCGTTCTGTTTTTATTATACCTCTTTTCCCGGACAACGCGTCTTGAGCGGTTCCCCGACCTCTGATCGTTAAATAGATCGACCCGCCATCGCGATAAATGAGCGCCAGCGCGAAAATCGTATGAACTACTGTTTCCCTTTTCCCATGAATCTTCATGATGTCCTCCTTCAATAAAAGTCGGCTTGAGGGGTGGAGGGAGAAAATGCTTATACTTTGGTAGTCAACTCGAGCCTGGCGCTGTCGAGGAAGAGGAGATGGCCTTCAACGCTCTTGAGCTGAAATATGTTTTTCACTGCTTCACAGTAGAGCTGGACCTGAGGGCGGTAGTGCTCTTTCCAGTCCGCGAGGGACTTCTCATTTTCAATGAGAATCGCCTTGTAATCGACGACGTGTCCCGTGTCGTCTTTGATCACCACGCGGTCGATCATGCCGCTTATGAGGGCATTTTCTTTCTTCAGGAGGAACGGCAGCTCCGAATACGAGCCGTCCCGGCGTTCAAAAATCCAGACGAGGCTTTTTTCGGAGAGGACCCGCTTCAGCACCGAACCGACATCTTCAAAAAATCTTTTCCGCACGTCATTTCCGTGCGAAAGGATATCCGGAAATTCCGGAATAATTTTTTCGACATCGTATCCGCCGCCCTTCGTGTACTCCTCCAGACAGCGGTGGAGGACGCTCCCGCGGGAGAGGGGAGACACTTCGAACGGGGCTGTCAGGAATAACGGCTGCTCCGGTTCTTTTTCTTTTTCCCGTTCGATAAAATCCGTCGCCCGCTTCCATTGCGGCGTATCCGACCGCGGGAGGGGGGAGATGTTTTCAAGGACCCTGTTTTGATCGACTTTGTTTTCTTGCTGCTCCGGAGCCGCCGATTGACGGCCGGCTTCCTTTCTTCCGGGTCTGTCCTGCGCCTTCCAGTCCGGACAGGAATATTTTACGACACGGGGGCCCGCTTCGGGTTCCGGCGCCTGCTGAAGCGGCAGGGTCTTGCGCAGATACGCGAGCCAGGTGTTCGTCTTGACCGGGGCCGTCCCGTTCGCGCGCGCGCCGAGCATGATCAGTCGGTCCCTCGCCCTCGTCATGGCGACATAGAGAAGCCGCTGGTGCTCGTGCGTGAGCTCTTCCTGTTCTCCGTTCTCGCCTTTCCAGAGGTCTTCGTACAGCGGGTTGCCGGGGGCTTTGAGCGCCATGCGCCGCATGCCGTTCGTCTCCTCGATGAGCGCCACGGGTCCGATGGAGAGGGACCGGGCAAACTGGTTCATGCCGGGCAGAAAAACGACGGGATATTCGAGCCCCTTTGCCTTGTGCACGGTCATAATGCTCACCGCGCCTTCAGAGCCGGGCAGGTTCATGTCCGCAGCCGCCTCGCGCTGTTCGGTGCGTCTGATATTCTTTACCCATTCGACGAAATCCTGAAGCGTCGTATAGCCCCGGCGGTCGAACTCGCGGGCGGTATCGAGCAGTTTGTCCAGGTTGAAGATGGCCTGCGCGTTCAGCCTGCCGAATCGTATGGAAGCGCCGGTGTCGTTGATGATCCGGTGGATGAGGCCGGAGAGGGGAACAAGTCCGGCGATGCCGTCCCAGTCGTGCAGGAGCCTGCCGTCGCCCGGCCTGAGCCGCCGGAGAGCGTCAATCCTGCTTCCGTCGGCCCGCATGAGGTCGAGGATGTCCTTGTCCGTAAGGCCGAACAGCGGGGATTTGAGCGCGGCGGAGAGCGCCAGCCCATCGGCCTTGTTCCAGAGGAAAAACAGCACGTTCATCACCGCCTGTATCTCATCTTCCTCGTAAAAGCCGATGCCTCCGACCACGCGGAAGGGGACGCCTTCCTTCCGGAGAGCTGCCTCGTATTCCTTCAGCTTCGTCCTGGACTGGATGAGAACGGCGCAGTCGCCGTATCCGGCGGGACGTTCCTGCCATCCCTTCCCGGTTTGCTCGTAGACCAGGGCCTTGTTCTCTATGATGGTTTTTATCTCCTGCGCGAGCACATCCGCTTCCGTGACGCCTGCCGGCCCCTCCTGTGAAGGAGGGGTTATCTCAATGAGGGAGACGCCCCCTTTATGGCCCTTTCTGTCCGCCTCGGAAGGCTTGTATCGCTCCCCCCAGAGCTTTGCAAAGACCCTGTTCACGGTCTCGATGACTTGCGGCGTCGAACGGAAGTTCGTGTCGAGCGTTAATAGTTCCCGCGATTCCGGCAAAAGATTCCGTTCCATTTTCTCCCGAACGTTCTCCATGAGGCGGTAATTCGCCTCGCGGAAACGATAGATGGACTGTTTCCCGTCGCCGACCACGAACAAGGTGGGCGGCATGCGCTTGTCGGTGCCCTGACCGGAGAATATCTCCTCAGTCAGCTTGTTCAGGACGGCCCACTGGATATCGCTCGTGTCCTGGAACTCGTCTACGAGAACGTGGAGGATTTTGCGGTCGAGCCAGTAGAGGATGTCGGGCGATTCCGGACTCCGGAGCAGGCGGTAGGCGTAAATTTCGAGGTCGTCGAAATCCAGAAGGCCCTCCCGGAGCTTCGACGCCTGGTAGCGCTCTTCCGCGCGCAAATAAAGACGGAGCACGCCCAAGGCCGCTCGCCCCGCGCGCACCCGTTCATAATCGTTTTTGAACCGGTACAGGAGCGCCTGGATGGAAAAGAAGAGTTTCTCGAATTCCTGCCTGATCTTGGCCTGGAATGACTTGAAAGGGTTTTTCACGATCTTGCGGGGCTTCTTCTCCGTGGTGAAGTAAACCGATGTCAACGCCGACGCGACCTTGAAGGCATCATCGACATCTTGCGTTTCCGCGAGTTGGCGGTGTTCAGGCCCCCTCCACGCCGCAAACTGATCGCCTTGCGCCCCGAGCAGACGGGCCATCTGCCGGAAGGCTGCCCGCCATTCCCCGCCCGTTATGAGCGCCTTGATATTCGCCTCGGCTGTATCTATTTCCATTCCTGACCTGATGGACCTGATCAGGCCCTCGGGACCTCCCGCATCGATCTCCATGCGTTTGAGCCGGCTCCTGATGGAGAGCAGGAACTCGATGGTTGCGCCAAGCTCATCGACCGTGAAGTCCCTGAGAGATGCCGCGATTTCCTTATCGCGGTCGGTTTCTTCCAGGGCGTCCTCGATCGCCATTTGGACCTTATACGCCTGGTCCCGCGAGTCGAGCACGCCGAAATCCGGCGGCAGCCCCGCGTCGAGCGGATAGCGCTTAAGCAGGTTCATGCAGAAGGAGTGGATGGTCGAGATGCGGAGGTCCTGCCCGCCCCGGATGATCTTTTTGAGCAGACCTTCGGAGAGGCCCTGCATCACGCGTTCCTTGATCTCCGCCGCCGCCTTGTCCGTGAAGGTGATGGCCACGGCCTGGTCGAAATCGAGCCCGCGATGGTCGAGGACATTCAAAAGCGCGAGGTAGCGGTCCTTGAGCGCGCGCGTCTTGCCCGACCCGGCGGAGGCCGAGAGGTGAACGGATTTGGCCGTGTCGGCGGTATTTTTTGAGTTACGGTCCGTCATATCGGCTATTGCCCGCTTCCATATCGGCTTCCTTATCAAATCTGCACATGGTATCGTTCTCGCAATAGCGGCACGCGCTTTCCTCCCGCGGCCGGGAAGGGAAGCCGCCCGCGAGGATGCCTTCCACCGCCTTGCGGGCCTTGTCCATGCTCTGCGTCAAAATGGTCTCGAATTCTTCCTCGCTCTTTGGGCTCGTCTTCGTTTTTATTTTCGTGTGGTCATCACGAATATTTTTATTGTATAACACCACATCCCGAGCGAGTCCTTTATTGATGCCTTTGAGATCGTAGTATGCCAGGCCGATGGGTTTCTTAAGGAGGGGACCCCCCTCAAAGGATTTATTGACTGCCATTACAGCGTAAACAGGAAGTTGAAAAATATTCTGATCAACGCCCATCGAGGGTTCCGGATACGTTCCTGTCTTGTAATCTACGATGATGAAGTTGCCGTTTTCGTCCACGTCGATCCTGTCGATCTTCGCCGTGAGCTCCGCTTCACTCCCGTCCGGCAGGACAAGGCGGTGGCGCCCGATCTTCTGCTCAAGATAGGCGGGCCGCATTCCCTGCTTCCAGAATTCAATCTCAGCGTCCAGGAACCGTTCAGCCATGACGGTCAGGAAAAACCCTTTCTCACGGCGGTTGCGGACCGTATCTGCCTCTTTATGAAAGGCCGCATCGGCGAGCTTTTTCAGCACAGCCCTTGCCTCTTCCCTGTTTTCGCGGGTAACCGGACGATTCCCGAAGGCTTCGCCGTAGAATTTTTTCAGGATCCCGTGCACCTTGCTTCCGCGGTCCACGGGCAGCATGTCTTCCGTCACTTCCTGGAGCGGCTCTATGCCGAGAACATAGGTAACGTAGTAATCATAGGGGCACGCGAGATAATCGTCGAGCTCGGTGACCCAGAATTCGAGCTTCGGCGGCGGGGGGGCCGGAGCCGGGCCCGCCGTTTTGCTCTCGAGTGCCGATTTGATTACGGACATGTCTTCCCTGGCCGAGTCGAGAATTTCGCCCAGTCCTGTCGCCGCCCCTGCCCGGCCGATTGCCTTGGCGAGTTCGGGGACGCTGCCGCTGTCTTCTATCCTGAGACTGTACTGAATGCCTGAGGTCTGTTCAATCCCCCGATTGACGAGCCCTGCATTCTTGAGCGGCGTGAGTTCTTCCAAAAAAGGGGACGGCTCAGCAGGCCGGTCTCCTTCGTTTTCCGGATAGGTGATCGTCACCCTTTGTGCGGAAAGCACAAGACGGTAAAAATGATTTGCCGCGACGAGCCTTGCGTCCCGGAGCGTCCGGACGCCGAGGGATTCAAGGACGGGCTCAGGAAGGAAGATGTTCTGCGGCAGGCGCCGGGGGAATTTGCCTTCAACGAGGCCGCCGAGATAAATCTCGTCCCATGCATGCCCCGCGCTCTCTTCGATGCCCAATATCTGGACGCCCCCTTCGTCCTCGGGCGGGACCTGGAACCGGGCATGCAGGAGCGTTTTTTTCAGGAGAAACACCCACTCGTTGAAGGTGTAGGTGTATTCAGGAAATAATTTCCCCGCCCGCGACAGAGACCCGAGGAAGTCGCTCAGTTTTTTGTAGGCCTGGTAATTGACGTTCAGGGAGCCTTTGATGAGCGCCACCCGCGCGCCCAGCCCCGACCATGCGATCAGGCCCGCAAGACGCTCCATCCACGAGGAGAGCGGGGCCGCCTCTTTCGCGGAAAAGGGCGCGAGGGCGGCGAACAAATCTGTAAGGGACTCTGAAAGGGTATCCCCGCCTTCTTCGCCAGGGGCGGAATGGCTGAGCGCAGCAAACAGTTTCTCCTTCCCCCCGGTAATGCGCCGGAGGCGCAGGAGCCGGTCGAGCGCAGGCGCGAGGGAAGGCTGTCCGCTGAATTTCAGAAACGGTGAGCTGAATACACGCAGGAGCGCCGGGCCGGAGAAGTCCTCGTGAAGGACCCTGAGGAGCGATACGATCGCCGTGGCCACCGGCGAGCTGCCGAGCTGCCTGCCGAGCGCGCGGTTGTAAGGGATGCCGAAGTCGTTGAATATTTCCTCCACGAGCAGGCCGTAATCGTCGAGCGATGGAAAGGCGACGAGAATGGCATCCGGGGTCGCGCCGCCCTTTAATGACTTTTTCACCCTGCGCGCGATCAGTGACACCTCTTCGCGCGGATTGACGGCCGAAAGAAGACGAATTTCTTTTGAGAAGGAGGCGGGCGGGGGCGCTTTCTCAATCGTCTTGCTGAAGGGTTCATCGGAGAACAGCGCTTCGGCCGTGAACAGGTCGTCGTTGCCCGGCACCGCCTTGCCTTGTTCCGGGAGAACGCCGATGCCCGAGAGAAAATCCTTCGTCAGCGCAAGGGGATGGAATTCTCCTGCGCGCCTCAGCAAATCCGGCGTAGCGGCCTCCACGAGGCTGGTGCAGTTGCCGCAGGAGGAGATTTTCCGGAGGATTGCTGCCTCTACCCTGCTTGCGTGCAAAAGACCATCGATGAGGATTGTGCGATACGACGAGAGCCACCGGTGATCGAACTGTTCAAGGAGCTGCGACCGCACCCCCGCGGGGTCGGCCAGGTTTTTATTTTTCAACGCGGCTTCATAGCGTTGGTAGACGTCTACAAGCAGTTTGGCCTGGGGCCGGTCGAAGAAATCCGAGCCCTGTATCGTTTGGGAAAGCTTCTGGGGCGTCACGCCGGCGGCCGAGAGCTGCTCGATCGTCCTGGCGAGCGCGGCGGAGAGCGATGGAGCGAGCAGATCCGGGCTCTGATTGAAAAAGTACCCGTCAACGAGGCGTTCCTTGACCAGCCCTTCGAGCAGGAGCAGCCTGCTGTTTTCATCAATGAGCCGGGGGCCCCCGAGGCGTGAATACTGCTTTTCCACGAACTGGTGGAGCGTCTGTACATCCGGCTGGACCAGCGCGGACGACCCCAGTTTCTCCATGAGATCGAGAAACAGTCTGCCGTATGTCCTTTTCATGCGAGAGGAAGTCGTGATGATTAAAACATCGTTGTAAATAAACGGTCCGGACCGCCTGTATGCAATAATTTGCTTTATGATGCCGATTCGTTCTGTCCAGCCGGCGTTTCCATATGGCAGCGTGACGCATTTCATCGTTCCGGGATTATGCCACAAGTTCGGAAAATAAACAACGCCCTGGAGCACCTATTTTGAGCTTGAAAGTCAAAGACCATTCACTGCAAAGGCGAGAAGGTCTAAATTTGAACTTCTTAAAATCTATTGGTTTTTGCGCCTTGGCGGTTCAAGGATTGTATTTTATGGTATGATGCGAAGCCTCGCTAAAATGACGTTCTGCTTTTTTGGGTACGAGCAAAAATTATTGACAATGCAGAATGCATAGTTTATTATAATTTTTACGTATTCTATGCAATATCGTGTTTCGGAAAATGTATGCACCGGGTGCGGGACCTGCTTGGATGTGTGCCCGACCGAGGCGATCAAACTGCAAGACGGGCGGGCCGTCATCACCATTGACTGCATCGACTGCGGCGCGTGTCCGCGCGTCTGCCCGGAAGGCGCGATCAAACAGGTGCTTTCGACAACTGTCCAAAATTTACGGTGAAGTAATCTGAAGGAGGCAGGCATGGCTGAAGCGGTGACGAGCGCGACATGGGAACAGGAAGTGTTGAAGGCGTCAGGTCTTGTGCTGGTGGATTTCTGGGCGGTATGGTGCGGACCGTGCAGGATGGTCGCGCCGGTTGTTGACGAGATTTCGAAGGAGTACGAGGGCAAGCTCAAGGTCCTCAAACTGAACACGGACGAGAACCCCGACGTGGCGGGCAAGTATCGCATCATGGGCATTCCGACGCTGATGTTCTTCAGGAACGGCCAGACCGTGGACCAGGTCGTGGGCGCGGTGCCGAAGGCCCAGCTCAAATCCAAGGTGGATGTGCTGCTCGCAAAGTAGCCGCTGTTTTTTTGTGAACCGGGCGCGGGAACGGGCGTCAGCCGGTCATCAAAAACTGCCCGTTTTCGGCGGGCAGTTTTTATTTTTTCCCTGCGGGAAAAGAGGAGATGTTTGATGTCAAGAAAACTGCTCATACCTGTTATCGTCGCGATGGCGCTCCTGTTCGGCTGCACCAAGAGCTCCCAGTCGGATTCCTCGGCGCCTGACTTCAGCCTGCAGGACATGGCGGGAAAAACCGTGAAGCTGTCCGACTATAAAGGGAAGGTCGTTCTGCTGGAATTCTGGGCCACCTGGTGCCCGCCGTGCCGCGCGTCGGTGCCGGGGATCGAAAAGCTGCACGAGGCCTACAAGGACAAGGGGCTCGCCGTGCTCGCCGTTTCGATGGACGAGGGCGGCTGGGATGTGGTCAAGTCCTTTATGAAGGAGCAAGGCATCACGTATTCCGTGCTGCAGGGCAACGAGGAGGTCGCCGGGAAATACGAGGTGCGCTCGATTCCCATGCTGCTCATCCTGAACAAGGAGGGCAGGATCACGAGGCGGTATCTGGGCTTCGGCAACGATGAAGAGCTGGAGAAGGACATCAAGGCCTTCCTCTGATACGAACCTCTTTTCGGGTTGACAACCGGCATGCCTGCCGTTATAATGCCTTTCGAAAGCGGGCGTAGCTCAGTTGGTAGAGTACAAGCTTCCCAAGCTTGGGGTCGCGGGTTCGAGACCCGTCGCCCGCTCCATT
>DASWAB010000274.1:0-1733 GCA_036391375.1 Nitrospirota bacterium | reverse complement strand
GGTCATGGTTTCCATGCCGGGAGAATGTTCGGCCCCGATCATTTCGACGGAACTTCCGTCCTTGTTGAACTGGAGAAGACCTTCGGCAGCCATGCGGCCCGTCTCGATCAGGGTTGCGTAGAGCACGAGCGCATACTGGGCAGGCGAGAGGAAGAAGCGGTCGCGGTCCGGACCGGGTCCGTTGAAAGAAGCGCCGGTGAAATAATGCGGATTGTCAGTTCCGGGCGCTCCGGGAAAGGGCTTCGGCGCGAGCGGGGTGTCGATCCTGCCGAGGTTCATGACCTTGACATAGAGCGTCGCCAGGATCTCGGCAGACGAGCAGGCCTGGGAGAGGTACCCACCGTTGTTCTTGATCGTATGTTCCAGCACGCGCCTCCGGATGCCCGCCGCGACGCGCTTGACTTCGTCCTGCCATTTGGCAGAATCATTTTTAAGCTGTTTTGATTTCATGTGTCGTTGATTATTACGCAAGGAGGGAGAAGAGTCAAGATGAAAGTGCCGCGGGGCAGCGCGCCTTCTGCCATCGTTATTTCTTCATTCCGCCCATAGCGAGCCCGGAGATGATCCGGTCGAGGAAGAACGTATACAGCAGGGCCACGGGAATGCTCGCCAGGAGCGCGCCGCCCATGAGTGCGCCCCAGTAGAAGACGTCCCCCCGCACCAGCTCCGTCGTAAGCCCGATGCTGATGGTCTTCTTCGCGGAGTCCTGGATGAACGCAAGGGCGTAGATGTATTCATTGGCAACGAGCGTAAAGGCGAAGACGACGACGCTGATGATGCCGGGGACCGAGAGAGGGAGGAGCACCCGGACAAAAGCGCCCATCCTGCTGCACCCGTCGATCAGCGCCTGCTCTTCGATGTCCCTGGGGATAGACTTGAAGAAGCTCATCAGCAGCCAGGTGCAGAACGGGACCGTGAAGGTCGGGTACACGAGGATGAGCGACCAGAGCGAGTTCTGCAGCCCGAAGATCGACACGATGCGCGACAGCGGTATGAACAAAAGCGTCGGCGGCACGAGGTAGGTCAGAAATATTCCGATCCCGACGCTCTCGCCCCACCTCCCCGCCATCCGCGCCAGGCTGAACGCGGCCGGCACGGCAAGGAGGACGGTTATCGCCACGACCGCGATGCCGACCAGAAGCGTGTTCAGGAAAAACGCGACGAACTCCGTCTGCGTGAACAGGAGCTTCAGATGGTACAGCGTGGGCGACTCGTTGAAAAGAAAGGGGTTGTTGTTCGGATTGAAGAGATCGTGGCTCCTCTTAAACATCGTGACGAGCATGATGTAAAAAGGGGACGCGGAAAACAGGATGAAAAACCCCAGCCCGCCGTAGAAACCCGCCTTCGTAAATATCTTTTTCAGCATCGCCGGAACAACTCCTCTCGTGTCCGAAGCAAACATCGTTCAAACGTTTGAACGGTTTAAACGTTTAAACGAATTACTTTACGTCACGACCGCCTTCTTCGCAAGCCGCAGCACCATGATCGCCAGCCCCGCGAGCACGGGGAAGAAAAAGATCGCGATTGCAGCGCCCTGGGCCAGGTCGCCGCCTTGAATGCCCTTCAGGAACGCGAGGCTCGCAAGCACCTGGGTCGCGTGCGGCGGCGGCCCGCCGCGGGTCAACACCCACACGACGGTCATGTCCGTAAACGTGAAGAACGTCGCAAACAAGACCGTCACGCCGATCACAGGAAAAAGCAGCGGCAGCGTGATGTGAAACAGACGGCGGAAG
>DASWAB010000273.1:0-14718 GCA_036391375.1 Nitrospirota bacterium | reverse complement strand
AGCATCGTGAGGAGCGGGGCCAGGCCCTGAAACCCCGCGCCGTAGCCCACGCTCGTGGGCACCGCGATCACCGGCTTGTCAACGAGGCCGCCCACGACCGACGGGAGCGCGCCGTCCATGCCCGCGACCACGACGATCACCCGCGCGGAGTCAAGTAGCTCCCGCTTGCTTAAGACGCGGTGGATGCCCGCCACGCCGACATCGTAAACAGTCCGCACCGCGCTGCCGAGCATCTGCGCCGTGACCGCCGCTTCTTCGGCTACCGGAATGTCCGAGGTCCCCGCGGTCAAAACGAGCACGATGCCTTTCGTGGCCCTGCTTTTGCCGTGCCGAATCACGACGGCGCGCGAAGCTTCGTGATAAACTGCGCGGCGGTCAAGTTTTTTTATGGCCTTGTATACTTTTTCATCGGCCCGCGTTGCAAGCACGTCGCTGCCGGCCTTGAGCATGCGTCCGGCGATGCCGACGACCTGGTCGAGCGTTTTCCCCTCGCAGTAGATCACCTCGGGCATGCCGTGGCGCAGATGGCGGTGGTGGTCGATGTGCGCGTAGACCACGTCTTCAAAAGGCAGGTGCCTGAGCCGGCTGAGGGCAGCTTCGACTTCGATTTTGCCCGCGCGGACGTTCTGAAGAAGCTTTGCGAGTTCTGATTTGTTCATATGGCAGTCACACGGCGGCTGTCCGGCTCTGAATTTTATTCCGCACTCCGCACTTTGCGTTCCGCTGTCTTCATTCCCCCCTGAGTTCCCGGTTCATCAGGTCCTTGAGCGCCTGCTTCGGATCTTTGCCCTCGTACAGAAGCTGATATACTTCATCGACGATCGGCATCGCGATGTTGTATTTTTTCGCCAGGTCGCGCGCTGCCTGAGCGGTCCTGACGCCTTCAGCAACGGTCTTCATCCCGCTCATGATATCGGCAAGCTTCTCCCCCTTGCCGAGCCGCACGCCGAGGGAGCGGTTTCTCGACAGGCCGCCCGTGCACGTGAGCACGAGGTCTCCCATGCCGGCAAGTCCGGAAAAAGTCTGAGGGCTTGCGCCCATGGCGACGCCGAGGCGGGCCATTTCCGCAAGCCCGCGGGTCAGCAGGGCCGCCATGGTGTTGTGGCCGTAGCCCATGCCCTCCAGCACGCCCGCGGCGATGGCCACGACGTTCTTGAGCGACCCCGCGAGTTCCACGCCGATCACGTCCGGATTGGTATAGACGCGGAAGTAATCGTTGCTCAGGAGCGCCTGCGCTTTTTTGCCGATAAGCGGGTCGTAGCAGGCGAGGGCAACGGCCGTGGCCATCTTCCGGGCCACCTCCCTGGCAAAGCTCGGGCCCGAGAGAAAGCAGAGGCGGCCGTGAAATTCCTTTGGCAGGACGTCTTTGAACACTTCCGAGAGCGGCATGAGCGTGTCGATCTCGATGCCTTTGGACGCGCTCACGATGACCGCGTCTGCCTGAAGAAAGGGGACGAGTTGTTTCGCGACGGCCCGCACCGTATGTGAAGGGACCACGGAGAAGATGATCGGCTTGTCTCTGACCGCCGTTTCCAGCGACGGGGTTATTTCGATGGATTCTGCCAGCGCAAACCCGGGAAGGTAAACTCTGTTCTCGCGCGTGTGCGCGGTCTCCCCGGCAAGGTCTTTCTCGTACATCCAGAGCGTGACGTCATGCCCCTTGTCGCACAGAAGCATGGCCAGGGCCGTGCCCCATGCGCCCGCGCCGATGACCCCGATTTTTTCAGCCATGGTAACGAATTATAAAGGGAACGGCACAAAGAGTCAAAAGAATTGTATTGCGAATATCTCCGCGAAGATCCATAAAGTAAGAGGAAATTTGATGCGCGACCCGGAGGAGTGGGCGGCAACAGCGGCGACAAGCCGAAAGGTTTCCAACAGAAAACAAAGGCGGTGAGTTCCTCACCGCCTTGATAATAAACCGGATATTCGGAAAAAGCTTAGATCGCCTTTTCTTTCCAGCACTTATCGCAGAGCCACATCATGCCGCGGACCCTTCCTGTCGTGGTCATCATCTTTGCCGCCTGCATGGGCTTGCCGCAGCACTGAGGCACGTTGAGGTTTATAACCGCCTTTTTGGTGGCTGCCTTTGCTGTCTTACTCATTTCTGCCATGGAACATTCACCTCCGGGTAAAATCGCGTAAGCCCGTGCATTGTAACCATAAATGGAAAAATGTCAAGAACATTTTCGCGTTAGCGGACGACCCCGGCGGGGTCGCATGATTTCGTTTTCATCCCTTGATTATCCGCGTCTGTCTGCGGCTGTACGTTTTCGGGCCGACAAACTCCTTGACAAGAAGAAGGGTTTGATTTATAAATATAAATCTGTTGGCAGTTATGCGGCAGGCTCTCCGGCAGGCGTTGCCGTGTTAACTCCCTGATCTATTTATGGAAGACCATAAACTGAGAGTGTTCTGCGCCGTCGCGGAGACCAAGAGCTTTTCCAAGGCATCGGAGGTCATCCATCTTACACAACCCGCGGTAAGCCTCCAGGTGCAGGCGATGGAAGAGCTCTACGAGACACGCCTCTTCGACCGCTCCGGCAACACAATCAACCTGACCCCGGCGGGCGAGATCCTCTATAAGCGCGCAAAGGAGATCCTCGCGCTCTACGCAGAGGCGCAGAAGAACATCAGCGAAATCACCGGAGCGATCAAAGGGTCCCTCTCCATCGGCGCCAGCTCCACGATTGGCAACTACCTCCTCCCCACGATCATCACCGCGTTCAAGAAAAAGATGCCCCAGGTCAACATCTCGCTCGTGGTGAGCAACACGAAGATCATCACCGAGAAGCTCAACGCCGGGGAGATCGACATCGCCCTGGTGGAAGGCGACGTGAGCAAGCAGCGGTTCTCCGTTGACACCCTGCTTTCGGACGAGCTCGTGGTGATCATGTCCCCGGCCCATCCCTGGGCGGAGCGGCGCAATATTCCGGCCATGGAGCTCATCAAGGAGCCGTTCATCCTCCGGGAAGAGGGGTCCGGCACCCGCCAGGTCATTCTGAAACACCTTGAAGACCACGGGATCAAGCTGGACAGCCTCAGGATATCGCTCGTGCTCGGCAGCACGGAGTCGATCAAAAGCGCCGTGGAAGAGGGCATCGGGGTGTCGATCGTTTCGGCCTGGGCAGCGCGCCAGTCGATCAGGCACGGCATTCTCAGGGCCACGACGTTCAAGGACGTGAAATTCCACCGCAACTTCAGCATCATCTCGCCGAAGCGAAACTACTGCACCCACACGGCCAAGGAGTTCCTCGGCTTCCTGAAGGTATATCCCATCAAAGCGCCGCTGCCCTGAGTTCGGATCGAAGGCTCCGAAACCGGAACACCTCACTCGAATCACCCTTCCCCTTGTCGTTACCGCAAAAGAAATCATCCTGTTTGATATAGGGAGCCATGATGAAGTGTCCATGGCTTTCAGAGAACGCCCTTCGTCATTCTTCTCCACAAACGCTGCCGGTTTTCCCGCTCCTGTTTGCCCCAGCTCGACGGATCAAGAAGACTGATCCGCTTCATCACGAGATCATTCCATCTTTGCCCATCGAGTTTATCCTGATCGACCGTGATCGTTACCGCGCCGTCGAGGTCTGTCCTGAATATGCGAGACCCGATTTTTTCATACCGTTCCACGACTTCATCCGACGGATGGCGGTACAGGTTCCCCCTTCCCACGGTCATGACTGCGACCTCGGGCCGTGTCAGAGACACAAAAGCGTCGCTGCTCGATGTCCTGCTCCCGTGGTGCGGGACCTTGATTAAGTCGCACTTCAGGTTTTTGCTGTCCCGCAGGATGGCCTCCTCTGCTTCAACCCCGATATCTCCGGCAAATAAAAAGGCCTTGCCTTCCGAGCATATTCGGATGACGAGCGAGCCGTCGTTCTCGGCCGTATACGCCCGCCGACTGTGCGGAATAAACGATTCGGAGGGATGGAGCGCGCTGAGCTCAGCATCTCCTATCCTGGCCGACATTCCCGCTGCGACGCGCTTATACGGGATGCTTTTTGAAGCGATTGCGGCCCTGAATTCGCTGTATCCCGGCAGGTCCTGGTCCCTGCCGCTGTCCCAGATCTCCGCAACGTCGAACTCTTTCAGGATGAACAAAAGCCCGTTCATGTGGTCGGGGTGGGGGTGAGACAGCACCACGAGATCAAGCCTGCGGATGCCCTTGCTCCAGAGATACGGCGCGAGCACGCGCCTTCCGATGTCGAAGCGGTTGTCTCTCGTTCCGCCGCCGTCGATCAGGATGGTTTCTCCTGACGAAAGTTCGATAAGCGTGCTGTCGCCCTGGCCCACGTCGGGAAAGCTCGCCGACATTTTCTGTTTTTGCATGAACAACTGCGCAAGAGGGAGGATTAAGAGCATGCCTGAGACAGCCATGACTATAAGAGGCAGCCGGGGAACCCGGAGTGAGCTTTCGAACGGCTTGAACCGGGAGAGCAGGACCGCCCTCGCGTATAGGAAAAGGGAGAAAAGAAAGAGCCCATAGGCGATCAGCCACAGGACCGGCGGGGCAGGCGGATGAAACTGTGCAAAGGGAAGGCGCGAGAAGAACGCGACGACGCCGACGAACGCATCGGCTGCGGCCTGGTTTATTCCGGCGAAGGGCAGGTGATGCAGGAAAAGAGAGAGCATGCCCGAGAACAAACCCAGCGGCACGACCACCATGCCTGCAAAGGGCACGACGGCCATATTTGAAATGATGCCCGCGAACGAAAACTGATTGAAGTAATGCGCGACAAGCGGGCCCGTTGCCAGGCTGGTCAGCAGGGATATGATGATAAGAAGGGCGATGCTGTTTCTGATTTTTTGCAGGAGCGTTCGGGCGCCGATCTTCAGATCGTTCCAGAGCGCGACCGCGTAGCCGATCACGAGGACGGAGAGGTACGAAAGCTGGAACGATATGTCAAAAAGGGCCTGCGGCGCCGCAGCGAGGATGACGAGCGCCGCGAGAGCGAGGGAATGCAGGAGCGCATGTTCGCGGTCCAGGAGAAGGGCCGCGAGGCCCGCCGAGATCATGACGAGGGACCGGACAGTCGCCACCTGGCCGCCGGCAAGGAGCGTGTAGAAGATGAGGATCGGCAGGGTGAGCCACGCCGCGATCTTTTTCGGGTCCGCGGCGAGCGTTACGCGATGATACCACCGTTCGGGTATGAAGAGCAGAATGCCCCTGATGAAGCCGAAGCAGAGGATTGCGACCATGCCGAGATGCGAGCCGGAGATGGAGATGATGTGCGTTACACCGGCTGCCATGAACTGGTCGCGCATCTCGTCCGTGAGCCCCCCTTCCTCCCCGAGCACCATTGCCTGAAGTATGGCGGAGCCGGGGCCCGCAAGCGAAGCCAGAAATGACCGGCGTATCCGCTCGCGCCAGTCCTGGATGGTCCTGAACGCGCCCGCACCCCGCGACAGCACTTCGATCTCTTTTCCGCTTTTCACGTTTACGGTGTGGTAGATGCCGCTTTGAGCGAGATGGGCGGCATAATCGAATCCCCGGGGATTGTTGAAGCCCCGCGGCTCGAACAATTTGCCGGTGATGCGAATACGGTCGCCGTATCCGAGGGATGTCTGTTCCTCGCGCGCGCTCACCCGGATCTTTCCCGAAACGGGAGTTCGGTCAATAGCCGAAAGATCCAGTACAAATCCGGTGCGGTCCGGGGCGCGGTCGAGGGGAGAAGCGATAGCGCCGCCGAGAGCGTGAGGTGCGTTGTCAGGCTGAACAATTCTGGAATAGTGGTCCGCGGGAAACCATGCCGCCGAATAAATATACGCGGCCATGCCGATGAGCCCGGGGATGGCGATGAGCAGATAACCCCGGAGAGGAAGCTTGTCAAACCAGGTGAGAAATCCCGACGCAACAATGCCGAGAATTACGAGAATGGTAATAGCGTACGGAAAATAGAGAAACCCGCGCCCGAGCAGAAGGCCGGCAATATACGCGAGGGCGATGGCAATGAGAGGTCTGTGCATGAATGGGGAATGCGTGAAAGACCAGCGCTTCCTACGGCGCTCTTATCTTTAAGTTCTCACCGGACTCCGGACCGATTTCTACCCCAGCTTCTCTTTAATGATCTCCGCAAGGTCATGGGCGAGCGCCTTGATCTCGGTCTCGTCCTCTCCCTCGATCATGACGCGCACCTTGGGCTCGGTGCCCGAGTAGCGGACGAGGAGGCGGCCCGCCGCGCCGAGTTTCTTTTCTATTTCCGCCGACCGCTTTGCGATCTCCGGAATCGACGCGAGGTCCTTCCGCTCCCTGACTCTCACGTTCACGAGCGTCTGCGGATAGGTCTTCATGCATGAGGCGAGCTCGGACAGGGGCTTCCCTGTCTGTTTCATGATCGTCAGGATTTGGAGCGCGGAGATCAGGCCGTCTCCGGTGGTATTGTGGTCGAGGAAGATGATGTGGCCGGATTGCTCGCCCCCGAGATTGTAGCCATCCCCGATCATTTTTTCCATCACATAGCGGTCTCCCACCGCGGCGCGCACCAGTTTGCCGCCCGCGTGTTGCATCGCGCGCTCCAGTCCCAGGTTGCTCATGACGGTCGCCACGAGCGTGTTGTGTTTGAGTTTGCCTTCCTTCATCATGTGGAGCGCGCAGACGGCCATGACCGCATCGCCGTCCGTAACGGCCCCCTTTTCGTCGCACAGAATCGCCCGGTCAGCGTCGCCGTCGAAGGCGACGCCGATATGCGCCCCCTTCGCGGCCACCGCCCGGGAGACGACCTCGGGGTGGAGCGAGCCGCAGCCCTGGTTGATGTTCGTTCCGGTCGGCTGGTCGTTGAGCGAGACGACTTCGGCGCCGAGCTCGAGGAAGATGCGGGGCCCGATCTTGTATGCCGCGCCGTTGGCCGAATCCACCACGACGCGCAGGCCGGAAAGGTCAATGCCGCGCGGGATAGATGATTTTACGAATTCATTGTATCTGCCGATGGCGTCGTCGATCCGGAAGGCCTTGCCGATCTCGGCGGCCGTGGGCCGGATGGAGTCGATGGCCCCTGAGAAGATCACGTCTTCCATCCGCTGCTCCACTTCGTCCGGAAGCTTGAACCCGTCTCTGCCGAAGAACTTAATGCCGTTGTCTTCGTAGGGATTGTGCGACGCGGAGATGACCACGCCCGCGTCGGCCCGGAGACTTCGCGTGAGGAAGGCGATGCCCGGCGTGGGCACCGGGCCGACGAGCAGCACGTCCATGCCCATGGAGCAGAGGCCGGAGGTGAGCGCGCTTTCGATCATGTACCCCGAGAGCCGGGTGTCCTTCCCGATCACGATGCGGTGCCTGCGGGCGGAATCGCGGAATACGTGCGCGGCGGCCCTGCCGATACGCAGAGCCATTTCGGAGGTCATGGGGTCCTGGTTCGCCACGCCCCGGACCCCGTCGGTCCCGAACAGTTTTTTCATCTGCTTGTCCTCTCGATGTCGATCCGCAGGGTAATTTTATTGTCGATGATCTTGACCTGCTTCCCCTGATAATCGATCTTGGGTTCTATGGTCAGGCTGTCCTCGGCGCCCTGAATGTCGATCGGCATGGTCTGGAGCATGTCCAGGGTCTTCATGGCGCTTTCCGGGCCTTCCGCCGTTATCCGGGGAGGCGTGACGATGACCTTCACCATGCGATGGCCGCGCGCGGGAGCGCCGCGCAGGACCGCTTTGAGCTGGAGCGCCTTTTTTATGAGCGGCTCGAGCTTCACCCTGATTTCCGCAGGGGACAGGTGGGTGACGGAGACGCCCGACGGCCGCCGGATGTCGTCGGGAGAGATGCGCACGATATTTTCACCCTCCCTGGCCGCGGACAGATCGAGGACGCCGAACACTTTTTTCCCGATGGTGACGTCACGGAGCTGGCGCTCCTGTCCCTGAATGCGCACCTCCAGGGAGCCTGCTACATCGCCGACGACCGCCATGTTCTGGGGGATGTTCCGCAGTTCGAGCGGCACGGTGAGCGTCATCTCGGTCTTTCCCTTCGACGTGACGTAAAACCAGAGCGTGAGCGAGAGGGCGAGCGACAGCAGTTTGATGCCCCAGTTGTCGAGGACCGCTTTACGGACGTCCATATTCCGGACCCCTCTTCTTCGGTATGAAAATGTCGGACAGCGATTTCCTGAGCGCCGGCGCGTCCGCGTTGTGCGAAATGCCCCCGTTCATGACCAGCGCAATTTCCCCCGTCTCCTCGGAGACGACGACCACGACCGCGTCGGTCTCCTCGGTGAGGCCCACGGCGGCGCGGTGGCGGGTGCCGAGCGCTTTCGAGAGGTTCGACGAGAGCGTAAGCGGCAGGAAACACCCCGCCGAGACGATCCTGCCGTTCCGGATGATCGCCGCCCCGTCGTGGATGGGCGAATAGGGGAGGAAGATGCTCACGAGAATCTCCTTGGTGACCTTGGCGTCGAGGTCCGTGCCCATCTCGACGATGGTCGAGAGATCCGTGTCGCGTTCGAGAACAATGAGCGCGCCAATCCGCTTGTTCGCCATGGAGACGGCCGCCTTGACGGTCTCTTCGATGAACTTGGAGCCTTCCACGGGCGAGAGCGACCGGAAGGGATTCCTCCGGCCCACCTGGGCCAGCGTGCGCCTGATCTCGGGCTGGAACAGGACCACGACGGCGAGCACGATCTGGGACCAGAAGCTGTGGATGAGCCAGTCGAGGGTGTAGAACTCGAAGGCCCGCGAGGCGATGAGCACCAGGACGATGAGCCCGATCCCGATGAGCATCTGAAAGGCGCGGGTGCCCTTGATCAGGAGGAGCAGCCGGTAAAAAATATAGTAGACGAGCGCAATGTCCACCGTGTCGTTGAACCAGCGGAAGTGCGCAAGGGCCTCGCGTATTTCGGTGAAGTTGGCCATGAATGAAAAGAGAGTATAGCGTACAACGTTCCGAGTTCAAAGTACAATCGGGCCTCGCAGATAGTTCGCTGAACGCTGAACTACAAACGGGAAACCGGTCGAACGATCGCGTCCGTCATGCGCGCCACCTGCGTCATGCGCGCCACGTCGTGGACCCGCACGATGGAAGCGCCGCGCTCGATGCTGAGCGCCACGGTGGCCGCCGTGCCGTCGATGCGCTCCTCCGGCGCCGGGACATTGAGGACCGCGCCGATAAACTTCTTCCGCGACGTGCCGAGGACGATCGGCCTGCCGAGGGCCTTGAATTCGTCGAGCCGGTTCAGGATCGTGAGGTTGTGATTGAGCGTCTTGCCGAACCCGATGCCCGGATCGACCATGATCTTTTCCCGGTCCACGCCCGCCTTCATTGCGATCTCGATCCCGTCGCGCAGGTATTCCCTGATCTCTCCGACCACGTCGCCGTATTCCGGGTGCTGCTGCATATTCCGGGGCGTGCCCTTGATGTGCATGATGACCACGGCGGCCCCGTAGTCGGCCGCGACCTTTGCCATGTCCGGAGAGAACCGCAGGCCGCTGATGTCGTTGACGATGGATGCCCCGGCGGCAAGCGCTTTTTGCGCCACCCGGGATTTGTAAGTATCGACCGAAAGGGGAATCGCCAGCTCGCGGGAAAGCCGCTCGATGAGCGGGAGGATCCTGCGCAATTCCTCTTCCTCGGACACCGGCTCCGCGCCTGGCCTGGTGGACTCGCCGCCGATGTCGATGATGTCCGCGCCCGCGGCGGCCATCCCCCGCGCATGGGCAAGCGCCCGGCCGGCGTCATGGTACAGTCCGCCGTCGGAAAAAGAGTCCGGGGTCGCGTTCAGAATCCCCATGATGCGCGTGCGGCCGCCGATGTCGAGCTGCTTTCCCCTGCAATCAATCTTATAGTCTGAGCGCAGGTAGTTGTCAATCAGGGAGCCGATTTTTCCGGCGATGTCCGCTGGAAAGCCGGCTTCGATGCCGCGCGCGAGGCGTTTCAGTTGTTCCGCTGTTCCGGTGAGAAAGATATCCGGCGATGCGTCGGAGGGAGAAAAAGACGGGGAAAGCCCGAAACCTGTCCCGCTGTCAGATGACCGGACGGCGGCGCGGAGGGCGGCGGCTTCTCCGGAGGCAAGGCCGCTCAGGGTTAGGGTAAGCGCCCCGCCGCGCGATATCCGGAGAACAGGCCCCATGCGGCCTCCTACGCAGCCGCCGGCTGGCCGTCTTTGATAATGGCGTCGATCTCGGGACCGTCGAGGGTCTCCTTTTCGAGCAGCGCCGTCGTCAGCCGCTCGAGCGTCTCCCGGCGCTCGGTAATCAGCCGCTTCGCCCGCTCGTAATTCTCCATGACGATGCGTTTCACCTCGTTGTCGATCTCGACGGCTGTGTGCTCGCTGTAGTCGCGGTGCTGGGCGATCTCGCGGCCGAGAAAGATCTGCTCTTCCTTTTTGCCGTACGAAAGCGGACCGAGCTTGTCGCTCATGCCCCATTCCGTGACCATCCGGCGGGCCGTGGCCGACGCGCGTTCAATGTCGCTGCGCGCGCCGGTGGTCATGCTGTGGAGGACGATTTCTTCAGCGGCGCGGCCGCCCATGAAGATCGCGATGTCGTTCAGGAGGTATTCCCGGTTGTAGTGATACTTGTCAGCGGTCGGCAGCTGGAGCGTGACGCCCAGGGCCATGCCGCGGGGGATGATCGAGACCTTGTGCACGGGGTCGGTTCCGGGGATAAGCTTCGCAACGATCGTGTGGCCGGCTTCGTGAACCGCAGTGATGCGCTTTTCCTCGTCGCTCATCACCATGGTCTTGCGTTCGAGGCCCATGAGGATCTTGTCCTTGGCGCGGTCGAAGTCGTCGTTTTCCACCTGTGTCTTCCCGAGCCTGCCGGCGAGCAGCGCGGCCTCGTTCACGAGGTTCGCCAGCTCTGCGCCGGAGAGCCCCGGGGTGCCGCGCGCGATCGCCTCCAGGTCCACGTTGGGCGCGAGCTTGATCTTCTGGGTATGGACCTTGAGCACGCCGACCCTGCCGATCAGGTCGGGACGGGGGATCACCACCTGCCGGTCGAACCTTCCGGGCCGGAGGAGCGCCGGGTCGAGCACGTCGGGCCGGTTCGTGGCGGCCACGAGGATCACGCCTTCGTTGCTTTCGAAGCCGTCCATTTCTACCAGGAGCTGGTTCAAGGTCTGCTCGCGCTCGTCATGGCCGCCGCCAAGGCCCGCGCCGCGGTGCCTGCCCACCGCGTCGATCTCATCGATGAATATGATGCAGGGGGCGTTCTTCTTGCCCTGCTCGAAGAGGTCGCGGACGCGCGAGGCGCCCACGCCGACGAACATCTCGACGAAATCAGAGCCGCTGATGGACAAGAACGGCACGCCCGCCTCTCCCGCGATGGCCCTGGCCAGAAGCGTCTTGCCGGTCCCCGGAGGGCCGACCAGGAGCACGCCTTTCGGGATTTTTCCGCCGAGTTTCTGGAACTTCTGCGGGTCCTTCAGGATCTCGATGATCTCCTGGACCTCCACCTTGGCCTCGTCCATGCCGGCCACTTCGTTAAAGGTCACCTTCTTGGAGCTTTCGTTCAGGAGCTTGGCCTTGCTTTTGCCGAAGGAAAGCGCCTTGTTGCCGCCCATCTGCATGTTCCGCATGATGAATAGAAACCAGAGGCCCATGAGAATGAGCGGGGCCCAGACCACGAGGAAGTTGTACCATGCCGATTCCTTCGGGGGGTCGGAATTAATCTTGACTCCCTTGTCCATGAGCACCTGGACGAGGTCGGGGTACTCAACCAGGTTTGTCTTGAACGACTTCCCCGTCTTGTACGTCCCCACCAGCTCGCTGCCCTTGAAGGTCACGTCGTTGACCTCGTCGTTTTTCACCTTGGCCATAAAGTCGCTGAACGACACCTGGACAGCGCTCTGACCGACGGGATTGAAAAGATTGAAGATGAGCACCGATACCACGACGAACAATAGTATCAGCGCCAGGTTTTTATAGAATGCACTCACGAATAAGTTCCTCCTGAAACCGCCCCGCGTACAGCCGGACGGAATTCTTTTAATATTAACACATTGGCGGCGGGATGACAATAGAGATTTGTACGGATGTTGGGCCGAACGGGCAGTTGGCGCTCGCCGTTGCTGACCGCGGAGGCGCCTATCCCTGCCGCTCCTCCATGGGGAGCACGGCAATATAGGGGAGATTGCGATAACGGTCCTTGTAATCCAGGCCGTAGCCGACGACGTATTTGTTCGGGATGCGGAAGCCTGCGTAGTCGGCTTCTATCTGCACCTTCCGCCGCTCGGTCTTGTCCAGGAGCACGCAGACCTTAAGCGAGGCGGGGCCGCGCGCGAGGAGCATTTTTCTCACGTAGTCGATGGTCACGCCCGAGTCCATGATGTCCTCGACGAGGAGGACGTCTTTACCCTTAATGTCCTCGTTCATGTCGGCGATGATCTGGACGGGGCGGCTGCCTTTGGCGCTGGTGCAGTGAATGAAGTCCATCCTGACGGAAATTCTGAGCGAGCGGAGCAGATCGGACATAAAAAAGAGCGCGCCTTTCAGCACGCCCACCACGAGCAGGTCCTTGTCGGCGTAGTCCGACGACAGCCTTGAGCCGATTTCCTGGATCTTCCGCTGGATCTCTTCTCTCGTGAACAGCGGCTTGCCGAAATCGATGCCGACCATGTTCCCTCCCTCAGTCACCTCTATAATAGTCACAGCCATAGATTCTCACGGATGTCAATTTCTAAACTGCCGACCGGCGCACTGCGGAAATCTTGAAAGCAAGATTTTTAATTCCGCACTCTTACGAACAAAACCTTCTTCGTCTTCGGCCCCGGCAAAAACCGCCCGTCCAGCCTGTGCCCCATCACCCACAGGATATCTTCTCCCGAACAGAGGAGGGGCACCTTGTTCCGCTTCCTGCGGGGAATCTTCTCATCGACGAAATAGTCCTGGAGCTTTTTGCTCCTTCCCGCCATGCCAGCGGGCTGGAACCGGTCTCCGGGCCGCCTGTTCCTGAGCGTCAGAAACGACCTTATTTTATCATAATCGAATACAGCCTGCCAGAGATAAATGTCGTCGTCTTCCGGCGCCTTCCTCAGTTCGCCGGAAGATGTTTCGACCGTCAAGTCGAGTTCCGGGATCGCGGTAACGCCCGGGACGGCTATCGAATGCATAAAACCTTTCAGCGGTTCTTTGGCGCCGATGACGAACCGGCCGTATTCACGCCCGATGGTAAGGCTGGAGGCGAGATTCATGGTCCGTCCGGTTCGGGCAGCGGCCATGAACGAGAGGGCCTCGCCAATGCGGTCAAAAGACAGCGTTGACGGCTCCATGCCGGCAAGGCCCGCGATCGTTCTGAGCAGCCTGCGCCTGAATGCGGTCGGCAGTGCGTTAAACTCATCTCTCTTCACCAGAAGGACGCCCTTTTCCTGTGTAATTACCCTTTCCGCGATACCAGCAAGGTGCGCCTCCACTGCCTCGTTCTCATCCCGGAGCAGGGCGGCCTCCGACGCGAGCGTCCCGACGATGCGGGGATTGAATTTTTTAAGCGCGGGCAGGACGTCCATCCTGATCCTGTTCCGCGTATACACTGGCTTGCTGTTCGATGGGTCGGACATGAATTCGAGCTTCCTTGATCGCACGTACTCCATCACCTCTTCGCGGGTGACCCCGATCAGCGGCCTGATGATGTTGTCCCGCCTGGGCGGGATGGCAGAAAGCCCGGCGGCCCCGGCGCCGCGCAGAAGCCGCATGAGGAATGTTTCCGCCTGATCATCGGCGGTATGGCCCGTGGCGATGCGGTGCGCGCCGATTGCCTGAGCGGTCAGCGCGAAAAACGAGTACCGCGCCTCGCGCGCCCCTGCCTGCGGAGACAAGCCCCGTTCGCGGCAATAAGCCGGAACGTCGATTTTTTCGATGGTCGCCGGAATGTTGAGCTTTTTTGCAATGTCCGCAACGAACAGCGCCTCGTCCGCGGACTGCTTCCCGCGGAACATGTGGTCGAGATGCGCGACGTGGAGGGACAGGTCCCAATCCGATGCGAGTTCCTTCAGAACGGAGAGGAGGCAGACCGAGTCCGGCCCTCCCGAGACCGCGACGAGCACCCGGTCCCGGGGGGTCAGCATTCCGAAGCCCCTGATGGTTTCTGTGATTTTTGTGAGCATGGAATGGATAAAATGAATTCTTGAGCGGGGGTGCAGGGACTCGAACCCCGACACAGAATTATGATTCCTCTTGTGGCCTCACGCAGGGGAATATTAGGCGAGTTATGAAAAGTTGTCAAGACCCTATCTATGAATCGCCACTTCCGATCGTGTTAGGTGAAATATTCAGGGCACTCAGATGAACCGGCGACCCGCGTTTTCGACGTGTCGGCGAATGGGACAACGACCGTCGACTGGAACCTGACGGCGGCACACGGCAAATACTGGGACTACACCGCGGCGCTGCCTGCGGACACCCTGATCCCCGCCGCGAATATGAACTACATTATCCTCGCCTGGAACGACCTGGGGATGCATTGCGCGCAGGATGATTATTCATATTTCCTGATCCTGCTGCCGTTCAACACGCTCCATGTCCAGGTTGTTAAGCACGGGGGCGGTGTTGTGACGAACGGCATCACGGTTAAATACGCATTCCCGAAGAAGTAGAGGTATGATTCTAAGTAGGAAGGTAATTGCTCCGCATTTCGTTGTTTGCTGGAAAGAAAGGAAGGTGCTGGTTATGATAAAGATCAAGCGGGTGTATGACGCGCCGGCACGGGATGACGGAAAGCGTATTCTGATCGACCGGTTATGGCCGCGAGGCCTTAAAAAAGAAGATGCGCACATCGATGAATGGATAAAGGAGATCGCCC
>DASWAB010000272.1:0-2215 GCA_036391375.1 Nitrospirota bacterium | reverse complement strand
AAGAGACGACTCGAAAGCGCTGTTCACAACGTACTTGAATCCCGCGGCATCCCTCTTCAGGCTCAGCCCCTCAAGAAAAGCGTCGTTCAGTTTGATGCCGAAAGAGGCCATGATCGCCTCGCACGCGAGTTTCCGGCCGCTCCTCAATTCGAGCCCTTCCACGGCCTTCTCGCCGAGAATCGCCACCGGCTCCTCACGGACCACGGCGATGCCTTCCTCCTTTAGCACTTCGGCTGCAGACTCCGGAGGGGAAAACTGGTACGGAATGAAGGTCACGCTCCTGGTGTACATCTGCCTGACCGCAAGGGCCGCGTGCACTGCCTCAAGCCGGTCCCCCATGACCGCGACTTTTTTGTCCGTCATCTTGTAGCCGTCGCAGTCAAGGCACGTGTAATAGCCCCTCCCCAGGAACCGCAATACGTTCCCCATGGGCGGAAAAATATCGTACACACCCGAGGCGACGACAACATGAAGGGCATGATATACGGCGTCGGCGGTCGAAACTATGAAGAGGGCATTTTCCTTTCGGACCGAAACGACGCGCTTCCGCTCGATCTGCACGTGGAATCTCCGCGCCTGTTCTATGCCCCGCTTGACAATCTCGCTTCCCGCAATCACAGGGTGCGTGAGCACGTTTTCGATCTCACGCGCATGCCAGGTTCTTCCCCCGCTCCGGTCAAGAAGCAGCACGTCCCTGTTGTACCGGCCGAGATAGATAGCGGCCTGCAGCCCGCCCGGCCCCGCTCCGATAATGATGCTGTCGTAAACCCGCTCGATCATTCAACCATCACGACCTTTCTCAGGGTTTTTCGTAGACCGCGATGGGCAGCGGCTCCCACAGCGGCATGACTGCGTTTCTCCTTCGTGCCGACCGCGCGGCGCGCCTCGCGCCCTCACGGGCGAACTCGTAATGCGTGAAGTAGCTGACGCTTCGCGCCGCGTATACGCGCCGCGGCGCTGCGTCCCGCAAGAGGTGCCTGACGATGGACGAACCGATGCCCTTCCGCCTGCTGTCCTCAAACACCGAGACACACCCGGCATCGTTCTCTTTTTTCAGGATGCCGAATCCGATTATGCGCTCCGCCTCCGCGGCGACCACGACTTCGGTGTCCCTGAGGCATCCCTCGCTGTCGTGCTTTTTTAGGTAGTCCTCCACCCTCGCAAAATCCGACGTGCTCGCGTGCCGGACAACCACCGTTTTGCCCGTAATGGGCGACACGCCGGTTTTTCGCGGATCAGACATGTCATTCACCCCTTTCCTTCTCTACACAACAAACCGGCATTTGGAAAAAGGGGGAGAGAACGGTATGGAGCCGTTCCCGCGCGCCCTGATCCCTTGTGCCGGTTTTTCTCCCGGGAGCAAGATATTCATCCCTCTCCGCAAGACAAAAGCCGAACTGCGTTGTTTCCGATCCAGCGGCAGTTCGGCTCTCTTCCCCTCCGGGAATCAGGACCCGTAACTTTCCGCCCCCTCCTTCCGGCGGGTTTGGCTTTTTCGGGATGGTTTTCGTCTTCTTTTATTAAAATATAGCACCGTGCCCCCCTGGTTGTCAAGAAACGGGGCTTTGCCCCGTTTCTCAGCGGGTCGGGCTTGCGGCCATTCGGTAAGAGTGGTGGTTCAGCGGAAAACGCCGCTCAGGCGGGCTGCGAAGCGGACGATTGGGTTTTCTTTGCGACAAAGTCCTCGATGGCGGTTTTTACATCGGGCTTCAGCCTGCCGAATTTGACGCCGTACCGCCGTGCGCCCGATTTTCCCGATCGCTCAATCCGCCGTACGACCTCGCCCGCGGCAATGATCTGCTTTGAACCGGGCAGAAAAAACGAGCAGGTCAGCCGGTCTCCCTCCTGGAGGTCCCGGTCCGTCTCCAGCAGGAGGCCCGTTGTGCTGATGTTCTCCGACCGGCAGAAGAACGGCTTGTGCCTGGCGCTTCCCTCGACGCTGACGCTCAGAAGCACGCGGTATGAGCCGCGCAGAGAAATATCCAGAAACTGTTGCGCGTGCTTAACGAACTGGGGGACGTCCAGGGGCAGGGTCAGAACCATGTTCGCCTTGCATGCGGCGCTCCTCTCGCGGGCCACGGGATCGTCCGGACAGAGAATGATGAGCGAAACCGCGCGCAGTTCCCCGTCTTCACGTATCGCCGTGTAAAGCTGCTCACTTTTCATGCCCGGCATATCGAGGAGAGCGACGATGAGGTCCACTTTTTCCGCCCGG
>DASWAB010000271.1:0-4844 GCA_036391375.1 Nitrospirota bacterium | reverse complement strand
CGGTATGCATCGAGCGCTCCCTGGTAATTTCCGAGCTGAAAATAACTGTCCCCGATCCGCGTGGAGAGCGCGGAGAATGAAACATCGGGAGGCGAGGAAGAAAGGATCGACTTATACAGAGAGAGGGCCTCTGTATATCTCTTTTGGGCGAAAAGCTCGTTCGCCTTCTTCAAATCCTGCGTGGCCTGGGACGCATAGGACAGGCCGTATAACTGGGATAAGACTATTATAAGGTATACAACTGTCAGATTTTTTCTCATTCTCTCTCCAGTCACCCAGCAACTGTGTCAAATTTAACACAAAGGAGAGGCCTGTTCAAGGACAATCTCAATAATCGTCTCATGAAAATGCCTTCAAAAAAAAATCCGCCGGTTTTGCATCACCGTAAAATCATTGTCCCCAAGGTCAGGACAGAAGCAGCCGGAAGTTACAAAATTGTCGAATATGCCATTTAGCAAGCAAATCAATGCCTTAATAAAATAGCGACGGCATCCTCATTCGACAATAATTTCCGCAAAGAAAATGAAAAGCATCCATAGAATAAAAATCATCAAATAAAAACAATATATTATCAGTTTGGCATGACTGTTGAAATAGAAATCGTCAAGCGTGAACAATGGGCACTGTCATAACCCCTCCATCCTCCCCACCCCGGAGGATACCCCGGCAGTGTCCATTGTTCGGGCTTTTTAAATCGTGATGAAGGACGACGGGACAATCAGGAGTGAGGAGATAAAATGTTTTTCAATCCTTATCGATGCAAAAACATCCGGCCCGATGAGCTGAGCGAAAAGATAAGGATAGGGGACGATTTTATCCTGCTCGACGTGCGGACCCCGCAGGAAAACGCGGCACAGGCCATCGCGGGATCCTATCTTATCCCGATTCAGGAACTCGGGTACCGGATAAACGAACTCCCGAAGGACAAGGAGATCGTCATTTATTGCCAGGTCGGAAACAGGAGCGCCTATGCCTGCGCCTATCTGGCCCGGCTGGGCTACAACGTAAAAAATCTTGAAGGCGGTATCGTGGTATGGAACACGGCTGGAAATGTTTCAATGAGCAGAATTTCATAACGAAAAGCCGGCGATGCAAGATTACGATCGTCTCGGTTTACTCCGTTCTGGTCGCGCTGCTCCTGCTGAGCGTTGCGGTCTACAGTTACGCAGCCGAGAGTCTCACGCTCGAACAGGCCGTCGAAACGGCGACCAGCAAAAATCCGGGGCTTAAGGCCGCCGATGATCAGATCCGGGCCGCCGATGCCGGCGTGCTCAGGTCCGCGTCCGGGTTCCTGCCGAAGGTAACCGTGTCCGAGACCTGGAGCAGGACGGACAATCCCCTGATGGTGCTTGGGACAAAGCTGAACCGGGAGATCGTCTCGCCCGCGGACTTCGCCCCGGACGCCATCAACCACCCGCAGCCGATCTCAAGTTACAACACGAGGCTCTCGGTCATGCAGCCGGTGTGGAACGGCGGCAAGGAATATATCGGCGAAACACAGGCCAAACTTGCCAGGGACGCGTCGATCCAGGACCGCGAGCGCACACGGCAGGAAACGGTATACAACGTAATCAAGGCCTATTACGGACTGCTGCTCGCCAGGGAGTATTATAAGGTGGCGACCCAGTCTCTCGAAACGAGCCAGGCGAATGTGACCCTGGCTGAGGCGCGGTACAATGCAGGCGCCGTTCTCCAATCCGATCTCCTGCGGGCAAAAGTGCAACTGGCGGAGGTCAGGGAGATGGTCACCCGTTCCGAGAATGGGATCAGGCTCTCCGCGGCCGGACTTAATTTCGCCATGGGCGCGCCGCAGAGCACTGAGTACGATGCGGCTGGGTCGCTTTCCGTCCAGGACCTGAAAACGGAGGTGAACGCCGTGATCAACGAGGCCGAGTCAAAGCGGCCCGATCTCATGGCCATGGAGCTGAACCGCAGGAACGCCGAAAAATCGGTCAGCCAGGCGCGCGCCGATTACCTGCCGACGCTCAACCTCATGGGGCAGATGGATTGGAACAGCGACCGAGTCGCCGGCGACGACGCCAAAAGCTGGGCCGTCATGGCCGTGCTCCAGTGGAACCTTTTCGACGGACTGGTGACCCGGTCAAAGGTGAACGAGGCGTTGGCAACCAGCGAAAAGATGAGATCGCTCGAAGCGCAGGCCAGATCGGCAATCGAACTGCAGACGCGGCAGGCTTACTACAATGTGACGGCGTCCCTCGACCGGATTGCGGCAACGGCTTCGTCGGTCCAGGAGGCCGAAGAGGGGCTCAGGATCGTGCAGAAGCGATACGAGACGGGTATGACCACGTTTGTCGACGTGCTCGGCGCGGAGAACGCGCTGATCCGGGCGCGGACGAACGCGCTCCAGGCGCTGTACGACAATAATATCGCCCATGCGGAGCTGAAGCTGGCAAAGGGAACATTATAAGTGCGGATTGCGGAATGAAGGCACGGTTTGACTCGACCCTGGCCCCTGCAGCTTGACCCTACGACGAAAAAGGAGAACATCATGGACATCAAAACCATACAGGAAAAAATCAAATCGCTGGATAAAAAAATCATCTACGGCGCATCGATTGCCGCATCCGTGGCGATTTTGGGAACAGGTTATATTTTTTTTGGAAAAGACGACAGCTACGCGAGCGCATCGAGACCCGAGACCCTTGCTCCGGTCAATGTAACTACCATGACCGTGGAGCCCAGGACCATCGACGCGGTCGTGTCCGCAGCCGGCGCGCTCAGTTCCAAAAACACCTCGGTCCTTTCGAGCAAGGTCATGGGCAAGGTCGTGTCGCTTGCGGTAAATGAAGGCGACCATGTGTCCCAGGGCAAGCTGCTTATGAGGATCGAGAGCGGTGAGATCAGCGCGCAAGCCTATCAGGCCCAGGCCGCCTACAACAACGCAAAGCTCCAGTATGACCGCATCAAAAGGCTCTTCGACGTAAAGGCGGCGACCCAGATGGAAATGGACCAGGCGACCCTGGGGCTCGAGTCCGCCAGGGCGGGACTGAACGCGGCAAAGGCCATGGAAAGCTACACGGCCATCATCGCCCCCATCGCGGGGCAGATCGTGGAAAAACGCATCAACCTCGGCGAAATGGCCCTCCCCGGCCAGCCGATCTTGAAGATCGAGGACAACAGAAATCTGCGGCTCGAAGTGACGATGAAAGAGCAGGACATCCGTTTCGTGCAGCCAGGCAAGACCGTGACGGTGCAGATCGACGCCCTGCCCGGCAGGGAAATCAAGGCCCGCGTGGCCCAGGTGGTCCCCGCTTCCGACATCAGGACGCACTCCTTTATCGTCAAGATCGACATCCCGGCTGAAAAGGGCCTCATCACCGGCATGTACGGCAAGGCCTTCTTCACGATCGGAAAGCGCGAGGCGATCCTGGTCCCGAAATCAGCGCTCGTCACGATGTCGGGGCTCACGGGCGTCTACATCGTGTCCGCTGAAGGGAGCGCGGTCTTCCAGATGATCCAGCCCGGCGAAACCGTCGGCGACAGCGTCGAGGCGCTCACGGGCCTCAAGGCAGGCGACAAGGTAGTCGTGAGCAAGCAGGAGGACGCCAGGATCGACGGCCGGAAGATCGTTGTAGCGAAGAACATAAACTGAAAAAATTCACCACGGAGACGCAGAGAAATAAGAATACGAGTTGAAAGATTTTCTCCGCGTCCCCGCGCCTCTGTGGCAGGTTCTCAAGGTTAATTATGAAACTCAACATCAGCGGCAAGATAACCCAATACTTCATCAACTCCCAACTCACGGTGCTGCTCATGGCGGCCACCGCGGTACTCGGCATCTTCGCACTCACCTTCACCCCGCGCGAGGAAAACCCGCAGATCACGGTGCCGGCTGCGAACGTGATGGTCATGCTGCCCGGGGCCTCGGCCAGGGAGGTCGAGGAACTCGTGTCCAAACGGCTCGAGGCAAAGCTGTGGGAGATCCCGGGCGTGGAGGATGTGTACTCGGTCTCGATGAACTCGATGTCCGTGGTGACGGTGAAGTTTTATGTGGGCCAGGACAAAGAGCGCTCGCTCGTCAAGCTCTATGACAAGCTCATGTCCAACATGGACGGAGCGCCCGCGGGGGCGTCCCAGCCGCTCGTGAAGCCCGTCGACGTGGACGACGTGCCGATCGTGGCGATCACGCTCTCGGCCGCACCGGGGACGAGCTACGACGACGCCCAGCTCAGGCTCGTGGCGGACCACGTGCTCGATGAACTCCGGAAAGTTCCCGGCGTGGGCAATTCACTCGTCATCGGCGGCCGGAGCCGCCAGGTGCGCGTGACCCTCGATCCGCTCCGGATCGCGGGCTACGGTCTCTCGCCGCTCCAGATCGCCGGCGCCATCAACGTATCGAACACGAACCTTCTCTCCGGCGACCTCGAACAGGGAAGCAAAAAGCTCGCGGTCGAGACCGGCGGGTTTTTTGAGAAAGCAAGTGAAGTGAAAAACGCGGTCGTGGGCGTGTCGAACGGCAAGCCCGTATATCTCGGCGACGTGGCGGACGTGGCAGACGGGTTCGAGGAAACGGTGAAGCTTACGCGCATCGCATTCGGGGCCAGCCATGCGCGCCATGCAAGCCTGGAGAACGCCGGCAATGACACGTCGATGGAGCAGCCGGCGGTGACCGTGGCCCTGGCCAAACGGCAGAAACTGAACGCCGTGAAAATTGCGAACCAACTCCTGGCAAAGCTCGATGAGCTGAAGAAAATCCAGATCCCCTCGGGCATCAACGTGACGGTCACCCGGAACGACGGCAAGACCGCGAACGACGCCGTGAACGAGCTTGTGTTCCACCTTGCCGTCTCGATCGTGGTCGTGATCATCCTGCTCATGATCAC
>DASWAB010000270.1:0-3296 GCA_036391375.1 Nitrospirota bacterium | reverse complement strand
AGCAGAGCAAAAAAGCGATCGCCGCTCCTACACTCGTCATGGTAAAAATAAACGAGGACGGCGGGGGGAATTTTTCCCGTTTTCCATAGGTCAATGACTTCCGGGGAATATAGTCAAGTTCCATCGTCCCTTCCCTCAAATGCGGGTTTGCCGGTGAACCGTCGCAGAAAGTCTTTCAAAACGCCCGGCCTTCCTTTTCCTGCCCTCGGGGAGAGATCCGCCACGGATATCACGCCGATTACCCGGTTATCCGCATCCACCACAGGCATGCCGCTGATAGTATGCTCGGACAACAGCCGCGCGGCGTCCTGAAGGCTCATTGTTCCGGTCGCGGAAACGACCTTCTCGGCCATCACGGTCCGGACCGAGACCATTGTCGACCGCCGCCTTCGCGCGTGGCGAACAGCGAGGGCATATATATTCAGAAGGTCTTCCTCCGTAACGTCCACGTAGGTCTTCAGTTCCCGAAGGGCGGCCTGGAGGTCCTCTCCTGATATTGATGGGCAGGCATTGCAGATTTCCATGGTACTCCCCGCTTTCTTCGCCGATAACATATACGGCCCTGGCGAAGACGAAATTCTATTTGAAATGTAGCACAGACTGCGCGAAGTGGTTATGATGCATATCATATGCCCGCTTAGCAGAGCAAAAAAGCGATCGCCGCTCCTACACTCGTCATGGTAAAAATAAACGAGGACGGCGGGGGGAATTTTTCCCGTTTTCCATAGGTCAATGACTTCCGGGGAATATAGTCAAGTTCCATCGTCCCTTCCCTCTTGTACTTTTCCTCCCTCTCTTCTATAATACAACCCACTATGAATACCACCGACAAACACCACCGCGCCCTCCTGCAGCGCATTGCACGAAGGGCCATGCTCGAACGGGGGCTCCAGCCCGACTTCTCGCGCCAGGCCCTTGCCGAACTCGAAACGATCCAGGGGCTTGCAGCCAAAGCCGAAGGCCCCGCGCGCGACCTGCGCAATCTTCTCTGGTGTTCCATCGACAACGACGACTCGCGCGATCTTGACCAGCTTTCTGTTGCCGAGGCCCTGCCGGGCGGTGAAGTGAAAGTCCTGGTTGCCGTGGCCGACGTGGACGGCCTGGTGAAAAAGGACTCGGCCATCGATGACCACGCGCGCCGGAACACCACGTCGGTCTACACCGAGGCCATGATCTTTCCGATGCTGCCGGAGCGGCTTTCAACGGACCTGACTTCGCTCAATTACGCCGAGGACCGCAATGCCATCGTCATCGAGATGGCCGTTTCTGAAGACGGCTCGATTAAAAGCTCCGATGTCTACGCAGGGCTCGTGCGGAACCGAGCAAAGCTCGCCTACCACTCCGTGGGCGCGTGGCTCGAAGGGGTCGGCCCCCTGCCCAAGGAAATCGCGGCCGTCGAGGGGCTGGCCGAGAACCTCCGGCTCCAGGACGAGGCGGCTCAGCGGATGAAGGCGCTCCGGCACGAGCACGGAGCCCTCACGCTCGAAACGATCGAGGCCAGGCTCGTGTTCGAGGCGGACGAACTCAAGGACGTCGAAGCGGAAAAATGCAACCGCGCAAAGGACATCATCGAAAATTTCATGATCGCGGCGAACGGCGTGACGTCGCGCTTCCTCGCGGCGCGGAAGCTGCCTTCCGTCCGGCGCATCGTGCGGACGCCGAAGCGGTGGGACCGGATCGTGGCCCTCGCGTCGGAGCGCCGGTTCCCGCTTCCTGACGAGCCTGATCCGAAGGCGCTCCAGACGTTTCTGGTAAAGCAGCAGGCTGAAGACCCGCTGCGCTTTCCCGACCTTTCCCTTTCGGTCATCAAGCTTCTTGGCCCGGGCGAATACGCCGTTGCCTTCCCCGGCAGGCAGCAGGCGGGTCATTTCGGCCTCGCGGTCAGGAACTATACCCATTCCACGGCCCCGAACAGGAGATTTCCCGATGTGATCACCCAGCGCCTGCTCAAGGCGGCCTTGAACGGGCAGCGGCTGCCTTACGAGGACGATGAGTTGGAGGAGCTTGCAAAACACTGCACGGAAAAAGAGGACGACGCAAAAAAGGTCGAACGGCAGGTGAGGAAATCTGCGGCAGCAATGCTTCTGGAGCGGCGTATCGGAGAGCGGTTCGACGCCATCGTCACCGGCGCGGCGGAGAAAGGCACCTGGGTGCGCCTCCTGCATCCGCCGATTGAAGGCAGGCTCACCAGCGGCTTCGAAGGACTCGATGTCGGGCACCGGCTGCGCGTGGAGCTGGTCCGGACCGATGTCGAGCGGGGATACATTGATTTCAGGAAGGCGGATTGATAAACAGCATCGCCCCGTTCCGCCGGCGGTGCGCCCGACGGCCCTGGCTTACTCTTCAAGCCGGTATCCGAGCCGCTCAATGCTGTCCTTCGTGATCTCCGTGAGTTTTTCTTCCTTGATCTCGGTTTCGTCGAACTTGACGGCGATTTTGCCTTGCTCCACGTCGATGGTTTCGACGCCGTCCATCCCGCCGATAAACCGCCTGAGGGCAAGAGCACACTCGGCGCAGAGATTATTATCCACCTTAAAGAGCGCTACTTTCATGAGCGAACCTCCCACTTTCACGCTATGGCGCTTTTCATGAAGCCGTCTTACCCTATAATAATAGCGCAAAACACGCGGAATGGCCATAGGCCATCGCATAACGAGCCGCCATCTCTGGATTTCTGAATCAGGCGAAAATGTCCCTCTGTGGGCCGGAGGGAGCCGTGAGGATCGCTGTAGCTGCGCGGGGTCTTATGCGGAAACAGTCTGGGGAAAAAGCTCCTCGATTACCATGTGGAATTCGTTCGAGGTGAATGGCTTTATTACATGCCCCTGTGCAATTGCCAGGGCTTCATCAACATCAGCCTCTTTTCCTTTGGTGCTTACGACAATAATGGGGATAGTGCTGTACGCTTCCTGCTCTTTGACCTTCCGAATGAATTCAAGGCCGCTCATTGTCGGCATGTCTAAATCGACAATAAGGAGAGCCATATCAGGGTTGTCGGCGAGAGCGTTTAATCCCTCCTGTCCGCCCAGCGCAGAGATGGCCTGGCATTTATATCGTGACAAGATAACTTTATAAATTTGCTGGAGCGCGGCAGAATCATCAACAATGAGAACTTTGGCCAAACTCATCTCGGACTCCTTCAGGACGTACGGCTTGCATGATAAAAGACCTTCACGCCTCCAGGATAAGGGGTGCGGGAAAGTTTGCCTCTCCCGCCCCCCCAGGCGTTAAAACGGAGGAATGCTCAGCGGCCTATGTTCGGATACACCGTAGGTGAACTCCACGGCGCCGGGTCG
>DASWAB010000269.1:0-4577 GCA_036391375.1 Nitrospirota bacterium | reverse complement strand
GCTCAAGTTCGTAAAAAAGGAAATTCCCTCCTGGACGACCGGGACGGTCGCGACGCCGGGGGGTGCGGTTTTTCGCGTTTCCCCCGACTGGTCCCGCGCTGACTACGTCGGCATGATGAGAAGCAGGATCGGCGCGTTTCGCATGCGCTACTCCGTTGCGCCGGGGCTCTATGCCGTGGGAGACCCGACGAAGGATTCTGACGTGTTTGCAACCGCCAACTACAAGCTGAGCTTCGATGTCCTGCGCCGCGCGCTTAAGGGGATGAACGCCTGGATACTCGTGCTCGACACGAAAAGCATCAACGTCTGGTGCGCGGCGGGAAAAGGGACCTTCGGGACCGAGGAGCTGATAACGCGGATGAACGAATCACATCTTGAGGCCGTAGTTGCCCATCGCAGGATCATCCTCCCGCAGCTCGGCGCCGTAGGCGTCAGCGCGGGCATCGTGCAGAAAAAAACCGGGTTCCGTGTGTCGTTCGGGCCCGTCCGGGCCGCTGACATCCCCGCTTACGTAAAGGCCGGATACAAAAAGACAAGGGAAATGAACACGATCACGTTCGGGGTGCTCGACCGGCTGGTCCTGACCCCCATGGAGATCAATCCGGCGATGAAAAGGTTTCCGTGGTTTGCCGGGGGCGTGCTGCTGCTGTTCGGACTCGAGCCCCAGGGCGTCCTGTTCAAAAACGCATGGTCCGGCGGTTTGCCGTTTCTTCTCCTTTTGCTGCTTGCGGTTTTTTCCGGCGCCTTTCTGACGCCCGCGCTCCTGCCTTTCGTTCCTTTCCGGTCTTTCGCGGTCAAAGGCTGGATCGTGGGAATGCTCACGCTGCTCATGGCCGTCCAGGGGCTCGGACTGCTCGACGGGAAGGATGCCTTGCTCCTTGCCGCGACCTATTTGTTTTTCCCTGTGATGAGTTCGTACATCGCGCTCCAGTTTACGGGATCGACGACCTTTACGGGCATGTCGGGGGTCAAAAAGGAGCTGAAGATCGGGGTCCCCGTCTACATCGGCTCCTCGGTCGTTTCGTTCGTGCTGGTCATCGCGTTCAAGCTCAGGGAATGGGGGTTCGCATGAAATATTTATCGAACGTCACGACGCTTGCATACGCGTCCGAAAAGTGCGCCGGCTGCGGCCGGTGCGTCGAAGTATGCCCCCGCGGCGTTTTCGAGATGCGCGACAAGCGGGCCGCGGTCACGGACAGGGACCTCTGCATGGAATGCGGGGCCTGCGCCAGGAACTGCGACTTCGGCGCGATCTCCGTGAATTCCGGCGTGGGCTGCGCCTCTGCCATCATCAACAGCATGATCACCGGCGGAGAGCCGACCTGCGGCTGCGGCGACAATTCGGCCGGATGCTGCGGTTAAAAAAATAGCGATTTTCCTCTTGTACAAGCCCGCCGATTCTTGTATAGTGCTTTCGTATGGCAACGAAATCCGTAAAATCAAAAGATCTTTCAAGGCTTATCAGGCCGCAGGTCCGCAAGCTCGAGGCATACTCCATTGACGAAACTCCCTGCCGCGTCAAGCTCGATGCCATGGAGAGCCCTTTTCCCATGCCCGACAATGTGCGGCAGGAGATCGCCGAAGCCGTCAAAAGCGCTCCCATCAACCGTTACCCCGACCCCTCGGCAAAAAAACTGAAGCAGGCTATCGCGGGCATGTGGGGGATTGAGCCCGCCCAGACGATCCTGGGCAACGGCTCGGACGAGCTCATCCAGGCCGTCATCCTCGCCTTCGGCGGTCCGGTGCTGGTCCCCGCGCCGACCTTTTCCATGTACGAGATTACGTCGCGGGCGCTGGCGCAGGACGTGGTCGCGGTCTCCCTGACCAAGGATTTTTCCCTCGACGCGGACAAGATGATTGGAAAGGCGAAGCAGGTCAAGGCGAGGGTCATCTTTCTGGCCAGCCCGAACAATCCCACGGGAAACCGCTTCTCTGACGAAGCAATCATGAAGATTCTGGATAAGACCAATGCCGCGGTCGTTATCGACGAGGCGTATTTCAGCTTTTCCGGAAAAACCTATCTTCGCCGGATGAAGGACCACCCCAACATGATCATTCTCAGGACCCTGTCGAAAATCGGCCTGGCCGGGCTGCGGATCGGGGCGCTCACCGCGTCGCCGGGCGTCATCGCCGAGCTGAACAAGGTCCGGCTGCCGTATAACATCAACGCGCTGTCCCAGGCGGCCGCGCTCGTCGTCCTCGGGCACTGGAACACCCTGTACGAGCAGATTTCCCTGTTGATTTCTGAGCGCGAACGGCTCTATAATGCCTTGTCCTCGATGCGCGGGGTTGCGGCGTACCCGTCGGAGACCAATTTCATCCTGTTCAGGACCGACCGGGACGCATCGCGCGTCCATGCGAAGCTCAAGCAGGCGGGGATCCTCATCAAGGACCTGAACAGGCCGGGGCCGCTCAAGAACTGCCTGCGTGTGACCGTGGGCGCGCCCATCGAGAACAACGAGTTCCTCGGCGCGCTCAGGGGCATCGTGAAGAGCTGACGCGCGCTCCAAACATGAGCACGAAGGGGGCCGGATGGCTCGCAAAGCAGTGATCGACCGCAGGACCCGGGAAACCGACATCAAAATCTCCCTCAACCTTGACGGCGCCGGCGTGTACAGCGTCAAGACGTCCATCCCGTTCATGGACCACATGTTCTCGCACATCGCCAAGCACGGGTTTTTCGACCTCACGATCAAGGCCAGGGGAGACACGGAGATCGACGACCACCACACGGTCGAGGACCTCGGGATCGCATTCGGCCAGGCGCTCAAGAAGGCGCTTGGGGGCAGCAAGGGCATCCGCCGGTACGGCGATGCCACCGTGCCCATGGACGAGACCCTGGCCCAGGTGGTCCTGGACCTCTCGGGCCGGCCGTTCCTCAGGTATCAGGTGGAACTGCCGAAGAAGTACAAGCTGAAGGATTTCGACCCCGGACTTGCGGAAGACTTCTTTCAGTCCGTGGCGAACCATGCCGGAATGAACCTGCACATCCGCCTCCTGTACGGCCGCGATGTCCACCACATGCTCGAAGCCATTTTCAAGGCCTTCGGCCGCGCCCTGGACCAGGCCACCAGCATTGATCCCCGGATCAAGGGCGTGCTCTCGACAAAAGGCTCGATATAACCACGGAGATACTGAGTCACGGAGAGTTTTTCTCTGCATTCCGTGTCCTCTGTAATAGAGTTTTTTTATGATTGCTATTATCGATTACGGAATGGGAAATCTGCGGAGCGTTCAGAAGGGATTTGAACGCGTTGGCCACACGGCCGTCGTCACGAGCGACGCAAAGACGATCCTCTCCGCATCAAAGGTCGTCCTGCCCGGCGTGGGCGCGTTCCCCGACTGCATGCAGAATCTCCGGGAGTACGGCCTCATCGACGCGGTTGAGAAGAGCATCAGCTCGGGCAAGCCTTTTCTCGGGATCTGCCTGGGCCTTCAGCTTCTGTTTACGGAAAGCGAAGAGTTCGGAATCTCGAAGGGCCTCGACATCATCAAAGGCCGCGTCATCCGGTTCAAGGGTCCTGCATTCGACATTTCGCACTCCGCAGTCAGCACTTTGAAAGTCCCCCACATGGGCTGGAATTCGGTCTCTATCAAGCGGCGAGCCCCGGCGCTCCAGGACGTTCCCGACAACAGCCACGTGTACTTCGTCCACTCGTTCCACGTGGTCCCGGAAGACAAAAACGTCGTCGCGACGACGACGAACTACGGAATCGAGTTCGTGTCGAGCGTCTGGAAGGACAACATCTATGCCGCGCAGTTTCATCCCGAAAAGAGCCAGGAGCTGGGGCTGTCGATTTTGAAGAGATTCGGAGAAATGAAGGCTTGATTTTTTGCCACAGAGCGCACAGAGGCCACAGAGACAAAAAAGGGGCTTCAGGTTCAGTTGTATAAAATCCCTTTCCGTACCTTGTACTTTCTCTGAGGTCTCGGTGACCTCTGTGGCTGACGCTTTCAAGGTTTGTCATGTTAATCATACCTGCAATCGATCTCAAGGAAGGCAAGTGCGTCCGTCTCGAACAGGGGCTCATGGACAGGGCCACGGTCTACTCCGACGACCCGGCGACCACGGCTAAACACTGGGAAACGGAAGGGGCAGAGCTTTTGCACGTCGTTGATCTGAACGGCGCCTTTGCCGGCGCGCCGAAAAATCTCGGCGCGATCAAGGCGATCCGCGCGGCCATCAGAATCCCGATTGAGGTCGGGGGCGGCATCCGGGATATGGCGACGATCAGGACGCTCGTATCGATCGGCATCGACCGGATCATCCTCGGGACCGCGGCCATTGAAAACCCGGCCTTCGTACAGGAGGCGTGCAGGGAATTTCCCGGCAGGATCATCGTGGGGATCGATGCCAAAGACGGCTTGGTGGCGATCAAGGGCTGGGCGGAAGTCACCAGGGTCAAGGCCGTTGACCTCGCAGTTCGGATGCAGGACTTCGGTGTAATCGCGATCATCTACACGGACATCAAACGGGACGGCATGCTCACCGGCCCGAACATCGAGGCGACCAGGGCGCTCGCCGAGGCCCTTCACATCCCGGTCATCGCCTCGGGCGGGGTCCATACCATGAAGGA
>DASWAB010000268.1:0-1568 GCA_036391375.1 Nitrospirota bacterium | reverse complement strand
AGATGTACGGCTATGCCGCCCGCGAGGTCGTCGGCAGGGAACTTCGCGCCCTGCTGGCGCCCGGCCGGCACGGTGACGCGTATGAGGAAGCCTTCAGCGGGTTCGAGAAAACGGGAGATCGCGTCATGCCCGGCGGAACGCTGGAACTGACGTCCGTGAAAAAGGACGGCGCGGAATTTCCCATCGAGCTTTCCCTCTCTGCCTACAGGCATAAAGAAAAATTCCACGCAATCGGAATAGTGCGGGACATTTCCGCGCGGAAAAAATACGAGGAGGAATTACGGCGGCACCGCGAGCAACTTGAAAAGCTGGTACAAGAGCGGACCGAGGATTTGCAGACCGTCAATGAGCTCCTTCGCGATGAAATCCTCGACCGCAGGCGCACGGAGGAGGAATTGTGCCGGTCGGAAAGTTTTTTGAACTCCGTCTTCGACAGTTTCCATGACCCCGTAAGCATTGTAGACCGTGATTACCGGATCATAAAATTCAATGAGGCTTTTGCGCGAATGAGAAACAGGCCGGCAAAGGACCTTTACGGGAAAAAATGCTACGAAGTCGTGAAGAACAGGAATGTCATGTGCAAAGACTGCGTGGTCGAGAAGACATTCCGGTCTGCGGATCCCTGCGCAACGAAAATTAATATGGCTGCGCCTGATGGCTCCGGGATGTGGCTGGAAATCTACACCTATCCCATCCTCGACCAGAATCAGAACGTATCCCATGTCGTCGAATACGCCAGGGACGTGACCAACCAGGAGAAGGCGGAACAGGAGAAAAATCAGCTCATAAAAAAATTGAGCCATCTTTCGACGACCGACGGGCTCACCTGCTTATTGAACAGGCGGGCTCTTATAGAAGTCCTCGCTCACGAGTTTGGCAGGGCGGACCGGTACGGCGCCGATTTGTCCGTGATTCTCTGCGATGTCGACAACCTCAAAAAAATAAACGACACGTACGGCCATACCGCCGGAGATCAGGCGCTCCTGACCGTTTCTGAAATGCTGAGGAAATCGCTCCGGCAGTCGGATATCGTGGGACGGTACGGCGGGGATGAATTTATGATCATCCTGCCCGAAACATCTCTTGCGGGCGCGGAGAGTTTTGCGGAAAAAATACGCGTTGCCGTCGAACGCGCCGATATCTTTTCCGGGCGGCAGCGTATCAGGCTTTCGCTCAGCATCGGCGTGGCCGGCTTCCGCACGCTCACGGACACGATAGACGCTCTGGTAGCGCGCGCGGACGCAGCCCTCTACGCCTCAAAAAACGTGGGGCGGAACAAGGTATCCGTCGAGCACTCATAACCCTCCCGGCTCTTGCCCTTGTTCTCCCGCTCTCACTTTCACTCGACAACCCCGCTAAAATATACTAATATTGTCCTGACGATGGACGACCTCAAGACCATTCTTGACAGGATCAGGAAACCGCTGTCTTTTGCGGCGCGGGACGATTTTGCTCATGTTTCGAGCATCGCGGACTTCGATTCCTTTATCCAGAAGCAGGTTGATGCTCTCCGGCGCGTCATGGCTGATCATCATAAACTTCGCGAGCTTGAGGATATGGTCTCAGGG
>DASWAB010000267.1:0-17293 GCA_036391375.1 Nitrospirota bacterium | reverse complement strand
GGAATGTAGGCGATATGCGCATGCCCGGAGAACGGCAGCAGATGGTGCTCGCACATCGAATGGAACGGGATGTCCCGGATCATGACCATCTCATCGTGGCTCTCGCCGGCCATCGGTTTCAGGAGCGCGGCGGTATCTGCCTTGATGCCCGAGAATATTTCGCCGTACATCTCGGCAACCCTGGTCGGCGTATCCTTGAGCCCGGGCCGGGCTGGATCTTCGCCGATGCCTTCGAGAATGAGCTGAACGCCTTTTTCTATTTTTTTAACATCCATATTTTCAACCACAGAGAATGTGGCAATTACTTTGCTTCGATGATCCTTTTCTCCGTCACGATCTTCTGTACCGGCACATCATGCGGACCACAGGGGACCGCCGGTACGATCTGGACATCAAAGGCAACGGCAATGGTCGGCCTTTTAAATCCGGCAAGGAGCTTGTCGTAAAATCCCGCTCCATAGCCAAGCCTGTTTCCCCGCTCGTCAAACGCCGCTCCCGGCACGATAATGAGGTCCAGTTCGTCGAGCTTCGCCGGCGCGGATTCACGGGGCTCAGGGATTCCCCATGCGCCTGGAGACACATCGCTGTCAGGGTTCCCTATCTCGAAAAGTTCAAGTTCTTCGCCTTTGACCTTGGGGAGGACCACCCTTTTGCCCTCGCCGAGGGCCCGCCGGATCATGGGAAGAGTGTCCACCTCGCTCCGAAAGGACGCGAAGAACAGGACAGAATGCGCCGCCTTGTATTCGGGAAGAGAGAAGAGCCGCTCTTCAATCTGCCTGCTTTTCAAAGATCGCTGTCCCGGAGGCAGGCTGTCCCGGGCCTGCAGCGTTTTTTTTCTGATTTCTTTTTTCAAGTGAAGGATTATTTTTTCATCAACCTGTCCAGCGCGGCCTTGATCTTCTTTGCTTCCTCCCGGGCGGCGGGAGACGCGTCATAAGGCGATTTGCCGTCAAGGTCCGCCGCCACCGCCTCTCCGGTATAGCTCATGAATCCGAGAAACGTCATCCCGTGCAGGCGCTCCATGATAAAGTCTTTTTCCGGCTCCCGCCGGATCTTGTTGCCCACGACAAACACTTCCTTGACACCGAGCCCTTTGGCCAGCGACTCGATCTGGCGCGCCGTCTGCATGCTGCGCTGGCCGGGCTCCACGACGATAATGAAGGCATCGACGCTTCCCGCGGTGCCGCGCGTGAGGTGCTCGATGCCGGCCTCCATGTCGAGGATGACTACCTCGTCGCGCCTGAGGACCAGGTGGCTGATCAGGCGCCGCAGAAGCACGTTCTCGGGACAATAGCATCCCGAGCCCGCTTCTTTGGATTTTCCCATCACAAGCAACCGTACGCCCTCGTGCGAAATCCCGTACGCCTCCGGGATATCATCCACCTTCGGGTTGAGACTGAATATGCCGCCCGGCGCTCCCGGCCGCGAGCCGGTGCGTTCTTCTATAAGGTCAGCCTGTTCCGCGAGCGGCAGCGCTTTTGCCGCCTCCTCGGGCACGATACCGAGGGCGGACGCAAGATTTGCGTCCGGATCGGCGTCAACAGCCAGGACCTTTTTGCCTTCCGACGCATACAGCCGCGCCAGTAGGCCGGCCAGCGTGGTTTTTCCAACGCCGCCCTTGCCGGTAATTGCGATTTTCAAGGAAAAACTCCGGAAAAACAGTAGGACAAAATAACATCTCTCAAGCGAAGGTGTCAAGTTTTTTTTGTTGCTCGGGAAAGCGTTCAGGGGCTTTATTCTCAGGACCGCGGGCGCCCCCCGCTCCGATGGAGGGCAGGGAAAAGGGAGGCTTGTTCCGGCAAAAGCCGAGTTTTTAGCCAGGAGCCGCTTATTTTTATTCCGGCTCATTCGGGAAACTGTGCACTTGTTCTTTTCCGTTGACGGCGGCGTCCTTAATTAGGCAGATTAAACATCGGCGCCGCGAATGCAGGCCGCCAATGAAAACGAGCGGCTACGGGGGGACGATCTTTCAGCGGTTCTCGTCTTTTGATTGCGGAGAACTCCCCGGATAGAGCTTCTCAATCAGCGCATGCAGGTCGCTCGGCTGAAAGGGCTTCTTGACGTATCCCTTGGCGCCGAGAGAGAGGCCCCTCATGGTATCCTCCTCTTTCCCCTCGGTGCTCACGATGACGATCGGGATGTGATCATACTTTCCGAGTTCCTTCACTTTCTTAATGAACTCAAGGCCGTTCATACGCGGCATGTTGATATCGAGAAGAATAAGATCTGCATCAGAGTTCTGCGCGAGCTTGTCCAGCCCCTCCTGGCCGTTGAGCGCGTTGATGATCTCGCATTTGTAGCGCATCAGCACCATTTTGTACATCTGGTGTATCAGCGCCGAGTCGTCTACGACAATGACTTTTTTTACCATAGGTCTCACCTCCCCTGATACGTCCCGCCTTTTTATCATTCTTGCTTTTGATGAACGATGGTGTTACATTTCGATGAGATGCCATGACCGCCGCGTTTATAAACATCAAGTGCCTGACCCATGCAGAGCTCCAGACCAGGCTTGTGGAACAAGGGCTGAAAAAATTCCGGGCCGACCAGATATTCGCCTGGCTCTATTCGCGCCACGCCCGTTCCTTTCAGGAAATGACGAACATTGCGAAGTCGGAGCGCAGCCTGCTCTCCTCCGTTTTTGTTATCCCGTCTCCGGCGATCATAAGGACGGAAACGTCAGCGGACGGCACGAGAAAATTCCTCCTCGAACTTGAGGATAAGCGCACCGTCGAGTGCGTGCTGATCCCGGACGAGGGCCGACAAACGCTCTGCATCTCTTCGCAGGTAGGCTGCCGGCAGGCTTGCCGTTTCTGCCTTACGGGAAGCAAGGGGTTTATACGGGACCTCAAGTCTTTTGAAATCGTCGATCAGGTCCTGGAGATCGCGAGCCTCGTGAAACAGGAAGGACGGCGCGGCATTACCAATATCGTCCTCATGGGCATGGGCGAACCGCTCGCAAACTTCGACGAGGTGATCAAGGCATTGAGCATCATCACGGCGGAGCGGGGTCTCGGCTTCTCGCCGCGCCGCGTGACGGTGTCGACCGACGGACTCGTGCCGGAGATCGACAGGCTGGGCAGATCAGGAATAAAAGTGAATCTCGCCGTCTCGCTCAATGCCGCAACCGATGAGGTGCGGGACCGGATCATGCCGGTGAACCGGCGATACCCGATCAGGGAGCTGCTTGCCGCGTGCAGGCGGTTCCCGCTCGAACCCCGGCGCAGGATCACGTTCGAATATGTGATGCTGAAGGGGGTAAATGATTCGGAGGAGGACGCCCGGCATCTTGCGGAGCTGCTCCGCGGGATCAAATGCAAGGTGAACCTCATTCCCTTCAATCCCTTCCCGGGAAGCGAGTTCGGCAGGCCCGACGAGGCCGCCGTCCGGGGCTTTCAAAAAATCCTCCTGAGCCGCCACTACACCGCGCCCGTGCGTGAGTCGCGCGGCCGGGACATTTCAGCCGCCTGCGGACAGCTCCGAGAGCGGGAAGCGGCAAACCCGGTTCTCTAACCGCTCCGAAGTCCCCCTTATGAGGCCAGGCCGTATTTCCATCTGACCGATACGCCCGGAAGCGAAGTCATTATTTCATTATGCTTTTCCCAAAATCTGATTCACCACATTCAGGAGGTCGGCCGTTTGGATCGGCTTGGGGATGTAAGCATTGGCGCCCAGGGCCAGGCCGCGCTTACGGTCTTCTTCAGCGCCTTCCGTGGTGATGATGATGATCGGTATGCTCTTGTGGGCGGGATCGTTCCGCACCATGGATACGAGCTTCAGGCCGTCCATGATGGGCATGTTGATGTCCGTCAGGATGATGTCGAATTTGTGGGTCGAGAGCTTTTTGAGCGCGTCAATACCGTCATTCGCTTCGACGATCTTGCTCCCCGGAATCCGCTTCAGAGCGAAGGAAATCAATTGCCGCATTGTCGGTGAATCTTCAACCACCAGAAAATTGTGCTCGGGCATGTTCCAACCTCCGTTTATTTTTCTTTGAGCAGATCAAGAAAGCTTTGGATCGTCGTAAGCTTGCGCTCAGACTGCGAGTAGAGCTTGGAGGAAAAAAGCGCCGTCGCCGCATGGCCGGCGAGCATGGTAAACAGCTCGTAATCGACGTTCGTAAACTCCTGTTTTTGGACGAGGAGCTTGTAGATGACGATCACGCCGATCACATGCTCTTTGATCTTGAGCGGGATGACCACCAGCGGGTGGACATAATCGACCCCCTGCAGATTCGTCGGATCGCCGTCGCGATAGAAGGACTCGCCGGATTTCGCGGCGGCGCCGATGACCCCTTCTCCCAGCTTGATGCTGGGCCGCGCCTCGGGCCCCATGCCTTCCTGGGCAACGATGGCGAGCTCATTCGTTTTCTCATCGAGCATCATGATGGAAAATTCCTCCGCCCCGATCAGGTTCATGACGATCTCGAGAATGATCTTCAAGGACTCGCTGAAATCGAGCGTGGAGTGGAGTTGATAGCTTGCCACGTACAGGTTCGCGAGGTTATTGTTCTCCGCTTCCACTTCCACGTAGCGGTTCGCGAAGTCCTTGTTTTCCTCTTCTACCTGGCGGTAACGCTCGAGCAAACCCTTATTCTCCTCCTCGAGAAATTTGACCCGCTCCTCGAGGCTGTGCACTTCGAAGCTGCCTTTCCGATCCGAAAATTTATTGCGTTCCTCCAGCTGGGCAAGCTTGTACCTCAGCTTCTCGTTTTCTTTGAGCAGTTCCTGAGTGAACTCCTCGCCTTTCTTGAAAACCTGGAGAAACTCTTCAACTTTTTTTGAAATCTGTGCGGGTTCTTTGTCCATCATGCCCTCCGTTATAATCGCCCTGGTAACCGGCTTCGTTGAAGCGAATTCGACATGACACGCACATAATTATAGTAGAGTCTGCAAAAATTATCAAGCAGGAATTCTCGCGCTTGCGCTCTGTTCAGGTCGATGTCTTGGGGTTGCACCGCCTGGCGATTTCTCCCGCCATTTTGCCGAGCGGCAGGACCCTGTCCACGACGCCGGTGCGAATAGCCTCCTGCGGCATGCCGAAGATAACGGCGGTCTCTTCGCTCTCGGCGAGGCACTGTCCTCTCCTCTGCTTGATCGCACGCACCCCTTCAACGCCGTCCCTTCCCATCCCGGTCAGCACGACCCCGAGGACGGCCGGTCCGCAGGCCTCGGCAACCGATACCATCATGCGGTCTGCCGACGGCACGTACTTGTCGGAGGGGCTCCGCTGGGCCAGCTCTGCGAAAAGCCCGCTGCGGTCTTTCTTGATGATGAGATGGTGGCCGCCCGGGGCGATGAGCGCCGTGCCCGGCCCTATCCGGTCGCCCGCGGCGGCCTCGGTCACCACAAGAGGCGAGATCTTGTTGAGCCGTTCGGCAAAGCTCCGGGTAAATCCCGCAGGCATGTGCTGCGCTATCACGATGCCTGCGCTCAAATCGGGCGGGAGCGACGTAAGGATCGCCTGGATTGCCGGCGGGCCGCCGGTGGAAGATGCGATCGCCACCACCTCAATGGGCCCCCGTTCGCGCCGGATGTCGTCTTCTTTCCGGGCCTTCGGCGGCGGCTGTTCACGCGAGAGGAGTTCGATCGTGGACTTCACCTTCTTCATTTCGAGGTTCAAAACCGCGTGAATTTTGACGAGGAGGTCGTCCCGGACGCCTTCGAGGCTTCTGGAGACGCGGGGCTCGGGCTTGGCCAGAAAATCCACCGCGCCGAGTTCGAGGGCGCGAAAGACGCTGCGGCTGTCGGAGCGCGATGAAAGCACCAGCACGGGAGTAGGCCGCTCCCTCATGAGCCAGCGGAGGAACGTGAAGCCGTCCATGTTCGGCATCTCGAGATCGAGCGTGATCACGTCTGGCATGAGGCGGAGCGTCTGCGCGAGGGCATCCACTCCGTCGACGGCGGTCCCCGCGACCTCGATCCCCTCGTCGCTCGCGAGAATCTGTGAGATGGTCGCGCGGTTGTAGGCGGAATCATCGACAACAAGAGCCCGGATCTTGTTCATTTGTTTTCCCGGCGTCCTTCTGGAAAAAGCGGGCGCGGCGCAGCGTGGCTAAACATGCCCGGCTCCTTTTTTTATCCGGCAGCAGACCGCACGGGCCTCTGATAGACCATGTCGTTTTTCAGGGTGCGAAGCACGAAGGCGCTTGAAAGGTTGATCAGCGACTCGGAATGCCCGAGAAGCAGGTAGCCGCCTTCGCGGAGCTTGCGGTAGAAGCTCTCGATCACTTTTTTTTTCGCTTCCTTGTCGAAATAAATGATCACATTCCTGCAGAAGATGATGTCCATGCCGCTGATCAAGCTGGTTTTATATGGATCGAGCAGGTTTAAGTAGCTGAACGAAACCAGTTCTTTCACCTTGTCGATAATGCGATAATCGCCCTTTTCCTCGATGAAGTACCTTGCAAGCATCTCCGGGCTTGTGGCCCGGTGCGCGATCTTCTTGTACACGCCCTTGCGGGCCGTGTGCAGCACACGCTGGTTGATGTCGCTCCCGAGGATCTCTACTTGCCAGTCGCGCCACCAGTCGCCGGATTCAAGCAGAAGCATGGCTATGGTGTAGGGCTCCTCCCCCGTGGAACACCCGGCGCTCCAGATCCTCAGCGCCTTGCGGTCGGCAAGGGTCCGGCGCAGTTCGGGCAGGATCTCTTCGGAAAAGGCGCGAAGCTGCGGATTCTCGCGGAAAAAATACGTCTCGTTTGTGGTCAGGTTGTCCACCAGGACGGCAAGCTCTTCTTCCCGTTTGCGGTCGTACCGGAGAAAGCGGTAATATTCCTCGAAGCTTTTGAGCTGGCGCTGCTCGATCCGTCGCGCAAGCCTGCGCTCGACCAGAAACTTGGATCCGTCGTCAAAATAGATGCCGCAATAACTGTGGACTAAATCTCTGAGCAGCCTGAACACGTCGTCCGGCAGCGGAATGGCCCTGTCTTCCAGCATTTATCTCCCCAATGCCTCTCTTGCCGCCTGCCGAACCGACGTATCCGGGTCAGTATCTGCGATTTTTTCAATAAGAGCTTCCGCGCCGGCGCAGCGCTTCATCTTAAATACATCGATCGCCGCCTTCCGCACGCTCCAATGCTGGTCCGTGAGGCGGGATATGAGCGCGCTTTGCGCCGCCTCGCTCTCGTAGCGGCAAAGCGCCGGAAGCACCGTCTTGCGCACCTCGGGATCCGGGTGGTTTGTCAGCGCGAGAAGAGGCCTCTCCGCTTCCGTCACTTTGAGCTGGCCAAGGACCTCCACAAGGACAAGAAGAAGAATGTCCGTCGCGGTATCGAGATGCGCTGAAAGCGCTGCGGCAGCCTTTTCACCGCCGATCCTTCCCAGCCCGCGCGCCGCCGCCGCCCGGACCCACAGGTCGTCGTCATCAAGCAGGGGAATCAGGTCATCGCAAGCCTTCGCGTCGGTTGTTCTGCCGAGCGCGTCCGCCGCCAGCATCCTGACTTCAGGGTCGTCGTCGGTGATCGCCAGCCGGAGGGAGCGAACCGCCTTGGCGTCCGGCGCCTCTGCGAGCGACTGGACCACGGCCTTCCGGACGTTCGGCTCTTCATCCTTGAGCGCAAAGAGAAGGGCGTCAGCGGCCTTCTTCTCCGTCAGGAACTTGCCGAGAAGGAGCGCGATGTTCCTGCGCAGGGAGGCGTCCCGGGATGAAAAATCCCGGATGAGACCGTCGAGCACGGATGCGTCTCCGATTGCGCCCAGCGCATCGATCGCGGCTTCCTGCACATTTTGATATTCATCTTCCAGGAGCCTGATCAGCAACCTGGCCGCCTTGCGGCTCCGCAGACGCCCGAGGGCCGCGGCGGCCGAGCTCCGGACGTGGCCGTTCTCATCCGCGAGCAAGCCGATGAGGGGTTCCTCTCCTTCCCGGCTCCCGATAGCGCCGAGCGTCTCCGCGACGACTCTTCTGACCAGCGAATTCTCGCTCGAGATATAGTCGAGAAAAATGGACGCCTTGTCGCTGTTCAAGAACTTAAAAGACTGTACGATCAGGTCGAGGAGGGCCTCTTCTTGCATGAACGCGAGCAGCTTCCGGATCGAGCTTTCCCTGCCGATCAGTCCAAGCAGAAAGATAACTGCTTTCCGCATGTCGCCTTCGGTGGCGCCGAGGCTTTCTTCGAGAAGATCAACGGCCTGGTCGCTCGCGCCGGCACGGACGGTCTGAATGATTGCCAGGCGCTCCCTCTCGGCGCTCTTCCGGTGGATCTCGATGATCGCGGCAACCGACGCCTCGCGTACGATCCTGAGCGGATCAGCGAGGCCTGTAAGGAGCGGCAAGAGCGTGTCGCTGTTGCCGATCTTGCCAAGCGACTCGATGACCGGCTCCCGCAGACTGCTTCTTCCGAGCGCCGCAAGGAGCGGGCCGAGCGCCCGCGCATCGCCGATCTCTCCGAGGGCCTCCGCCGCCGCGTAATCGAGCCACCCTTGCCCGGAGCGGTTCAGGCAGATGAGCAGGGCATCGACGGCCCGCGGGTCCCTGATTTTCCCGAGGGCCTCGGCGGCGGCCACGCGGACGTTCTCATCCGGATCCTCAAGCCGGCTGATGAGGGCCGGCGTGGCGCGGCGGTCTTGAATGTCGCCAAGAATATCGATTATAAATTTCCGCACATCCGGGTCGGGCGCGTGCGAGGCGGGAAGCAGGGCGTCCACCACGGGCGCCCCGATCCGGACGAGCGCCTCCATTGCCGAGTTCCGCGCGCCTGCGTTGTCATGCGCGTTCAGCGCCTGGATCAGGCCGTGTATCACCCTCTCATTGGCGATCGAAACAAGCGCTTCGACCACCGTCTTCCGCACCCGCCAATTCCTGTCCGATAGTGCGCGCAGGAGGAGGGGAACGGCCTCCTTGCCGAGTTGTCCAAGGCCGATGGCCGCCTCCCGGCGCTCTTCCTCGTCGCTGCTCTCGATCAGGTTGCCCAGCGATTCAAGATTCGACATGTCCCGCCTCCGCCAGGGCCGAGCGCTCCTGCTGGCTCAAGATCCTCGTGATATCGAGCAGAATGATAAGGTGATCCCCCACCTTGCCCATACCGGCAATAAAATCGACCTGTTCTCCGGTGGCTGCCGGCGGAGGGGGGGCAATGTTTTTTTGAGGCACAAAGAGAACCTCGTTCACGCTGTCCACCATGAGCCCCAGAAGACCGTTCTCCGCGCTTCCCGGCGCGCCGGGAACGGCCCCCCTGGTTATTATCATGCGCGCAGTCCGTCCCCTGTCGATTTGAGGAAGGGCAAAACGCTTGCGCATATCGACGACCGGTATCAGAACGCCGCGAAGATTGATCACGCCTTCCACAAATTCTGGCATGTGCGGAAGCTGCGTGATCTTGAGCGGGCGGACGACTTCGGTGATGGTTTGGATGTCCAGCCCGTATTCCTCTCCTCCGACCCGGAACTCCACGATCTGAACCGTATCTTCAACAACCTCCGCTTTTTTGTCTTTCTGCCGTATGCTTTTCATTCCCCTTGACCCGGCCCCCGCACGCTGTCTTTTACGTCCTGAACTTTTCGATTTCCTTCCGGAGAGAAGCCGACTGCTTCGCCATCACGTCCATGGCAACGTTCAGCCCGCCGGACAGATCCGCATTCGACTTTGCAATGTCCTTAACGCGCTCGATCGCCCTCACGATCAGATCGCTTCCCGCCTGGACCTCTCCGGCGGCCCGATTTACCATGCCGATCTTCTCGGCCATGCGCTCGACCGCGGCGGCAATATCCTTGCCTCCTTTTGACTGCTCGTCGGTAGTTGCCTTGACGGTGTGCGTGAACTCGCGCATCCTTTCAGACGCCCGTTTGATCTGCTCGCTGCCCGTGTTCTGCTCGTTCGTCGCCCGTGCGATCTGCTGGGTCATTTCGTTGATCTTGCCGATGGCCTCGCTCACCTGACGAATGCCCCGCGTCTGCTCCGCCGCGGCCTTGCTGATGCTTCTGCTCATATCCCGGGACCGATCGGCGCGCTCGAGTATCTTCCGGAGCGCATCGCGCGCGTTGCCGGCAAGCCGCACGCCTTCTCCCACCATGGTCACCTCTTCCTGCATAACCGCGACGGCATCGCGAGTCTCCTCCTGCACCGAGGTAATCAGTTTCCCGATCTCCTGGGTGGACGCCGCGGTGCGGTTGGCAAGCTCGCGGATCTCCGCCGCGACCACGGCAAAGCCTTTGCCGTGTTCGCCCGCCTGGGCAGCAAGAATGGCCGCGTTCAGGGCGAGGAGCCCCGTCTGGTCCGTGATATCCTCGATGACCGTAAGGATGCTGCCGATGCTCTCCGCCCGCTCCCCCAGGCGGTTCACAGCGTCGGCCGTGCGGCGCGCCGTGGACTCGATCCGTCCCATCCCCTCGAGAGTCTTCTCGATGGAAAGCATGCCGAGCTGCTGGGCGTCCGCAACGACCGCCTCGGCAAGCGATGCTGATTCTTTCGCGTTGGTCTCCACCTCGCGCACCGACGCGCTGATTTCGGCGGCCGACGCAGCGGTTTCCTCGGCGGCGGAGGAAAGGATCTCGACGTTCTCCGCGATCTGCCGGATAGCGACGGACATCTGGGTAATGGATGTCGACGTCTCTTCGATGGAGGTCGAAAGGTCCGTCATGGTCCTCGCCACTTCGTCGACCGTCGCCGCCATCTCGATCACGGAAGAGGATGTCAGTTCGGACGTCTTATGGAGGTCCTCGACCGAGCCGCCGATCTCCTTCAGGGCAAAGTGCATCTCATTGACCGATGACGCGGCCTCTTCCACGGATTCCGCCTGCACCTTGCTCCCGCCGGTGATCTCCGTGGACATCCCCTTGACTTCCGCCCAGATCGTATCCGTCTTGTGGGCCGCCTCACGCACATTGTCGATCATGCCCTTAAGCCCTGTGATCATGCGGTTCACTCCCCTGCCGAGGACCCCGATCTCGTCCGTCGACCGCACCGGCACCTCATGCGTGAGGTCGCCGGAGGCGACATTCGACACCACATCGCGCGCTGCGCTGGTCGGTGTAACGACCATCCGGCGGACCATGGCGTGGACCACGGAAGACAGCGCCGCGCTGATCATCACACTTGTCCCGAAAAGCAGAAGCGCCACCATCCATGCATTGGACTTCATCTGCGCCCGCGAGAACGCCATTCTCACTTCGCCGATCTTTGCTCCGTTGAGCATGATCTCCGAAAATACCTCGATAGGGGCGAGTTTGTTGCGCAGCGCGGAAATCAGCTTGACGACGTCTCCCGTTTTCTCTTCGGCGAAAACATCCTTCACCGCTTGATCGGTCTGATTGAAGCTGGACTGAGCCGAGGTCAGGGGGACGCCATTCGCGCCCGCGATCACCACATAGAGGACATCGGGCAGTTTTGCGACATCCTGCGCAAGCAAATTGACGCCGGGGTAATCGTTCTGGGCCAGCCGGTCGGCAACTGCCCTGCCAAGGACCCCTTCCAGCTCGTGCCCCCGGTCTTCCGTATTGCTGTATTGATATTTCAGGATCATCCAGCTGCAAAAAACCGTGCCCATCACCATAAGTACGGTGATCACCGTAGTCACCCCCAGCAGAAACTTCAACCCCACGCTGGCCCCGATCCTGTCGCGCAGCTTGTTCATCATGCCCTCCTGAGTAACCTGTTTGACGGTAGTAACCATAAGCATCGATCTCCGCAGGAACCCGGCCCTATCCGTCAGACCGAGAGATGGGCGCTCGTTTGTCATCAGGCCGGCCCTTCGTCTGTTCCTTGACCTCTCTGGAGCCGATTTCCCGATCGAGCAACGCTGCCTGCTCCTCCAGGGTCTTGACCGCGGCGGCCATGTTCTCCACCCGTTTCATGTTCTGACGCGGCACGTCTTGAATCCGCCCCATGGATTCGAGCATCGCATGGAGGGTCTGCAGCTGTTTTTGAGCGCCGTCCGCGATCAAACCGACACGCATGGTCACGTTCTCGGCCGCGGTCGCGATCTGCTTGCCGCCGCGCCCCTGTTCTATCATTGCGGCCTTTACCCGCCGCGCGATGTCCCGCATGCCTTCCGCGGCGTGCAGGATCATTTCCGTTCCCTTGGTTTGCGCCTGCGTCGCCGCAGTGATCTGCGTCGTCATCTGCTTGACGTTTTTGATAGCCTCGTTTACCTGCTTGATCCCCCGGGACTGCTCGGACATGGCCCGCTCGATCATGGTTGCCATCTCTGCCGAGCGGTCCGAACTCGCCAGGATCTTGTCGAGCGCCGCGCCCGCCTCCTGCGACCGCTGCACCCCTTCCTCCACGGCCGTGAGGCTGCCCGAGACGGCGGCAACGGCCTCTTTGACCTCTTTCTGTACCGTCGTAATAAGCTTTCCGATTTCCTGGGCGGACCCGGCCGTACGGTCGGCAAGGGCCTTGATTTCCTCGGCCACCACGGCAAACCCTTTCCCGTGCTCGCCCGCCTGCGCCGCGAGAATGGAGGCGTTCAAGGCCAGAAGGTTCGTACGCTCCGTTACCTCGACGATTACGCCGAGAATCTTGCCGATTTCTTCCGAACGTTTTCCCAGGCGCATAACGAGGTCTGCGTACCGCCCTACCGTGTCCTTTATCGTATCCATGGCGCCCATGGTCGCGCGAATTGACCGAACGCCGATGTCCTTTGCCTCGCGGGACGCCTGCTGCGACAGCTTGGTGGATTCCTTCGCCGCGCCTTCGACCTCCCGGATGGTGGCTTCGATCTGGATCGCGGACGCTGATGTTTCTTCGGCGGCCGACGAGAGGCTCTCGACGTGTCCGGCGACCTCCCGGATGGACGCCGCCATCTCCGTCACCGAGGTTGTCACCTCCTCGACCGTCGAGGCAAGCTCGCCGGTGTGGCGGGCAACCTCCTCGTTCGAGGCATTCATCTCAAGAATGGCCGACGCAGTTTCCTCGGCCGATGACGACAGGCTTTCAGCGCTCTCGGCGATCTCCTGGAGGGAGGTCGATATCTCCGCAACGGATGAAGAGACGGCGACGACGACCCTGGCCTCGGCCTCGGAGTTTTCCTTGACCTCCCGCGTGTCCGACGCGATCAGCGGACTCAGTTCGTTGATCCGAAAGGAGATACCGCCCATTTCCCTCATGAATTGCTGAAGGCGTTCGGTCAGGTAGTTTACCCCGCTCGCCAGATCGCCGATTTCATCCTGCCGCCCGACATCCACGCGCCGGGTGAAATCCTTTCGATCGATCATGTCTTTCAGCGAGCCGGCGAGCTCCTTGAGGGGGGACGTGATGGTCCGGGCCACCGAAAAAAAGAGCAGCGTTGCCAGGATGATGAAAATGAAAAGATGTTCGGCGAGCACGCTCACCGCGTATGCCCTGAGCTTGCCGGAAAGGCCTGCGGGATACACCGCGAGGCGGACCTCCCCCAGCGTGGCGGTTTCTGAAATGATCGGCCGCGTGCCCACTGCAATACGCTTCTCCGCCAGGTCCGGCTTGGCGGTATGGATGAGCTGTCTTCCTTCGCGGTCGACGATGGTCAGCTCTTGTGCGTCGGGCGCATGCATGAAGTTCTGCGCCAGGTAGAGCAGCCCGCTGAAATCCGACGTGAGCAGATAGGGGGCGGCCAGCTCCGCTATCAATTTACAGGATTGCTCTCCCATAGCGCGGGTATTGTTGATGATGTCACGTTTCTCCATAAAATAACGGTACGTCCCGATCAAGCTCATGGCCGCAAAGAGCCCGGAGAAAATGAGGAGAATCAGTCTCTGTCGAACGCCAATGCTCACAGCGCCTCCTTTATAGGAAGAGAGAATTCTGTCTGTTAAACGGAAGACACCGTCTTCTGTTTGTCCTTCGCAGTCTTTAAAACGTGAACCTCCCGAGCCCTGCCCGGAGTTCCTCCGCCCTCTGTTTGAGCGTCTGAACCGCCATATCCATCTCAATGGATACGTCTACGGCGTCCTGAGTGATTCTCTGTATCTTGCCGATCGCCCCGCTGATCTGCTCTGCGCCCTGGCTTTGTTCCGCCGTGGAACGGGCGACTTGCGATGTCTGGTGGGTCACGGATTCAATGGCATTTGCTATCTGCCTGCCGCCTGCGGTCTGTTCCTGCGCGGTGGTCTTGACCTGCCGGGTGATGGTCCTCATCCGGTCCGCCGCCTGCGCGATCCGGGCGCTCCCCTTGCGCTGTTCCTGCAAGGCGCCGGCGATCCGCTCGATCTGCCCGGCAATGCTCAGGGAAGTCTCTGTGATCTGCGCAACGCTCCTGGCCTGTTCGGCCGTCGCCTTCTCGATGGCGCGGGCCGACTCTGCGGACTGGCGCGAACTGTCCGCCACCTGCTCAAACATGTCGCTGGTCACGTTCACCAGGTCGACCCCCGCTTCAACAGCCTTCAGCCCCCTGCCCATTGCCTGCACGCTCGCGGCAGCCTCATCCCGCACGGAGACAATAAGGCTGGCAATTTCCTGGGTGGACGCGGCAGTGCGCTCGGCCAGGTCTTTGATCTCTTCGGCGACGACGGCGAACCCCTTGCCGTGCTCGCCCGCCTGCGACGCGAGGATGGCCGCATTGAGGGCCAGAAGTCCGGTCTGATCCGTTACTTCGTCGATGACCTTCAGGATCTGCCCGATCTCCTGAGATCGCTTCCCGAGGCGATTCAGCACCTCAGCAGTCGCCTCAACGGCGTCTTTGATATTCTGCATGCCCTTGATCGCTTCCGCAGCGGTGGCCATCCCGTGATCCGATACGTCGTCAGACACCTTTTCCGCCAGTCGGGCCGACTCTCCGGCGCGGTGTTCAACCTCCTTGATCGAGGCGCTCATCTCGGTAACGGACGACGAGGTCTGCTCCGCAGAGGCGGAGAGCGCGTCCGTGTTTTCCGACACCTGCCTGATCGAAGCGATCATTTGTTCGATGGACGACGCCGTATCTTCGGCCGACACGGCAAGCTCGGACGTATTGCTCGCCACCTCGCCGATTGAAGACGCCAGCTCAGACGCTGATGATGATGCGTCCGCGGCTGCCTGGGACATCTCTCCGGCGTTCTCGGCGATGCCTTTGTTCGAGGCGACCATTTCATTCACCACCATAGCCGTCTGTTCGGTCGCCTCCTGCTGCACCTGTGCCCCTTCGCTCAACTTGAGCGTGGCCCCGCTGATCATCTTCATCGCATCGTCCAATCCGGCTCCGGCAGCCTTGAGCTTGCTGAGCATTTCCCGGAGATTGGAGGACATCGTATTAATGGCGTTGCCCAGGGCGGCGATCTCGGCGCCTCCCGTAACCGCGACCTCGTGCGACAGATCGCCTAAGGCGAGCAACCCGGCGGTCTTCGACATTTCGGCGATAGGTCCCGTAATCCGCCGGTCAATGAATAGCTGGACGAGGATCGTCGCGGCTGCAAAGCAAAGGACGCCGACAAACAGCGACCATCCGATCAGGCTTCGGACCTGCCGGTTGACCGCCCCCTCTCGGACCGCGATCCGAAACACCCCGATTTTTTTCCCGTCGGCGCCGACAAGGGGATAGGCCTCTTCATAGTGTCCTCCGGTCTTGTCTCGGTAAAACTGGATTATCTGGGCGTTCGCTTCGAGCGCCTTTCTGCTCGCTGTATCGCTCAGTACGGTATTTTCGAGGGCGCGATCGCTTGCGTAGAGCACCTTGCCTTCGAGGTCCATGACAAGCGCGCCCGAGAGGTCCTGATCTTCTTCCGTCAACGCCCGCAGCTTTTCCCCCAACCCCTCGAGCGCATTCAGGGGAATGCCGAACCCGATGGTCTTGTTAATGTCTTTCCGGATCCCCTCCGCGAGCGCCGCTGCCCGCGCGATGAGCGCCTCCCGGTACCCGCTTGTCGCAACAGCGATGGTGGCCAGGGTGTTGAGGACGAGGACCAGAAGAAGAATGCCGGAGACCGCCAGAATGGCGCGTGTTTTCAGGCTCCTGTCAGAGAGTTTCTTCATTTGATCACCTTTGTCGCGTCTGTAATCAAATCGAACGGCACCTTGATCCCGAGAGCGCCGGCCTCCTTCAGATTCACGACCAGTTCCACCAGTTTGGGCATTTCCATGGGAATGGAGGCCGGCTTGTCTCCGCGGAGCACGCGCGCCGCAAGCCGCGCAGCGGCCTCGCCCTGTTCCGTCGCGCTCGGCGCAAGGCTCAGGATCACGCCTTTCTCTGCCGTACCGCCGAGCTGACTGACGGTCGGAATCTTGGCGGCATGCGCGGACTTCACTATGGCGTCGAGCGCTTCGTTCACCGCCGCGCTGACCGATATCAGCACGGCATCCGCCTTGCCTGCGAACGTCAGTTTTCGCGCGTCATCGGCCTTTTTGACCGGCAGCCTGACCATCTCGAAGCCGTACTGCCTCTCGAACTGGGCGAGTTCGGCCGCCTGCCTCACGGAATCAGGCTCCTGTTCATTATAAATGACGGCAAGCCTGGTGAAGGGGACGAGCTTTTTGAGATATTTCAGCAGGCTCGTTATCGGCACTCGGGAACTGATGCCGGTCGCGTTTCGCGCAGAAACGCCGACGCCGGCAGGGTCATAAACGCCGGCGTAAATCACCGGGATGCTCTTCGTTTCATTGAGGGAGGCCAAAGCGGAAGGCGCGCCATACGTAACCAGCACGTTCACATCGGCGGCTGCCAGTTTTCGCGCTGCATTCGTCCAGGACAACTGGTCGGGGGCGGGCATCTGAAGCAGAGTGTCGGCCTTCCGGTAGTCAAAGCCTTCCCGGGCGAGCGCGCCCACGAACGCCTTGTGTACCTCCTGGTAATAGCCGATGTTCCCCGACATGATCACCCCTATGGTCTTATCGGCCGCAGCGGCCGGGGACGCACAGAAGAGCAGCGCGGCAAGCAGCAACCTTATTGTCGTTCGTCTCATCATCCCTCCCCCTACCATTTTGCGGACACGGCGGCCAGCAGGGAATTTACCCGGCCGTCCTGCGTGTTGTCGATCTTGTCGTCATAGTGCCGATGCTGATACCGGAGTTCGCCGCTTACATTCTTCATAAACTCCATTTCCAGCCCAACGGTATAAATGTCTTCGACGATGTTCAGATCCGAGAGCGTGTCGATGCCCATGGTGTTGGGGACCGATCCATCCACCCGGAAACGGCCCTTGGAGTAGCTTTTGCTCGCATCTGCTGTCAACGTTATCCCGTCGTCGAGCGCCTGGCTCGCGGACAGCGTAAAGACCTCCGCCTCATCCGCATAAGGCACGCCGCTTTCCAGATTGAATAAACCGGCGGCATTGGCAAACGTGAGCGTTTCAGCGGTTTTGTTCTTCAGGTACAGATAGCCCGCCGTCAGGGAGGCGCGGTTGCCCACCAGAAGCGTAATGCTGCCGAGCGCCTGGTCGCGGTCGGATTTCCGGCCGCCGCCGGCAAG
>DASWAB010000266.1:0-7971 GCA_036391375.1 Nitrospirota bacterium | reverse complement strand
GATATTTCAGCTTTAAAAATGGCGCAAAAACAATGGGGTGCGGGTTTTTATTCTACTCTTTTTTATAATTTGAGGGATTGATTTCGTATTTTTTCAGAAGATTATAGAGATCGGCGCGATACTTCCCCGCCAGAGTTGCCGCGCTGCTCACCTTCCCCTGGGTGAGTTCAAGGAGCCTGCGGAGGTAGCTTTTTTCGAACTCCTCACGGGCCTCTTTCAGGGGCTTGACCGTTTCGTCCGTCGCGCCGCTTTTGGCCGGAAGGATAAGGTCCTCGGAAATGACATCATGAGCGGCCATGACTACGGCATACTCAATCGTATTTTCCAGCTCCCGCACGTTCCCGGGCCAGTGGCGGAGCATCAGCCGCTGCATCGCCATGGGCGCGAAGCCTTTTACCTTTTTGTCCATCTGCGCGCAGAATTTTTTCAGGAAGTAGTCCGCCAGCAGCGGGATATCCTCCCTTCTCTCGCGGAGGGGAGGAAGGACAACAGGAATGACGTGGATGCGGTAAAACAGGTCCTCCCGGAACAGCCCCTGCCTGACCTGGTCTTCCAGGTTTTTGTTCGTGGCCACGATTACCCGCACATCCACGTCAAGGGGCTGTTCGCTCCCCACGGGATAGAACTGCCGTTCCTGGAGAACGCGAAGAAATTTAGCCTGGATGGAAAGCGGCATGTCGCCGATCTCGTCCAGAAAAATGGAGCCCTCGTGGGCCTGGGCAAAGAGCCCCCGGGAGCTTCTGACCGCTCCCGTGAAGGCGCCTTTCTCGTGGCCGAAGAGCTCGCTTTCGAGCAGCGTTTCGGGCAGGGCCGCGCAGTTGATGGCCACAAACGGCCGGTCTTTTCTGTTGCTCGCAAGATGAATGGCCCGCGCGATGAGTTCCTTGCCCGTGCCGCTTTCCCCGTGGATATACACCGTGGACTCCGTTCCCGCGATCCGGGACACGGCCTCCAGGACCGTCCGCATGGCTTCGCTTCGCGCCACGATGTTCTGGAAATCATACCGCTCAGACAACAGCTCCTTCAGGCGGTTGATTTCCGAGGAAAGCCGCCTGTTCTCCAGGGCGCGCTCGACGTGCATGATCAGCTCGCGGGCGTCAAAGGGTTTCGTGAGGTAGGTGAAGGCGCCGCGCTTCATCGCCTCCACGGCGCTCTCGATGCTGCCGTGGGCCGTGAGGATGATGACCGGCATGCCCGGGTTCACACGGTGGAGCTCCTCCATGAGCGAGAGCCCGTCCTGATACACGAGTTGAAGGTCGAGGATCGCCAAATCGAAGGTCTGGCCGACAACCGCGGCCTTTGCCTCTTCCTCGTCGGGCGCCGTCGTCACAACATACCCCGACGACTCCAGCCGCATCTTCATCAGCTCCAGGAGGTTCCGGTCATCGTCTACGATCAACAGCGTTCCCTTATTATTTGTCGACATGTCTATTTCCCCATTTCCTTTTTCTTTTGTTCGATCTCGAGGTCCACCTGCTTGGCCTTTTCAAAGGCCTGGAGCACGCTGGTCCATATCTTGGCCTCTTCGACAAAAGGGCTTCTGGGAAAATCCCTTTCGATCCGCATAAAGTAGCCCATTGCTTTTTTATAATCCTTCTTCGGATTTGCATAGTGGGCGCAGAGAAGCCCCATGTTCATGAGCGCTTCGTCGCCGGGCGGCGTTTTCGGCGAGCCGGCCAGGACTTCCTGGCTCTCCTTCATGGCCGCCTCGAAGTCGCCCCGTTCGACCAGTTTCCTTACGCTCTCGAGAGGGGCGCAGGGGGACGAGGCCGGCAGTATCTGCCTCCAGGAGGCGCAGGATGCAATCAGGAACAGGATCAGGCAGGCAATTGAAATGTGAACGTGCTTCCGCTGCCAGCTTCGCTTTGCACCCATACCGTTCCTCCGTGTGCCTGGATAATGTGTTTGACGATCGCCAGACCGAGCCCCGTTCCCGGAAGCTTCGCGGAGCCGGGGACCTGGCGAAACTTGTCGAAGATGACCGCCGCATGCTCCTGCGGAATGCCCGGTCCCGTATCGGAAACCGTAACGATGACCTTCTCTTCCTCCCTCCGGGCGGCGATGCTCACCGTTCCTCCCCGGGGAGTGAATTTCAGCGCGTTGCCGATCAGGTTCCGCAGCGCCTGGAGCATCCGTTCGGCATCGAGGGAAAGCGGCGGCAACCGCGGCACCTCACGTCGTATCCGTATGTGCTTCGCTTCCGCCAGCGGCCCCACTTCATCCACGACCCTCGCAATAAGCGGGGGGAGTTCGGCATTCGTAAAATTGAAGGCCAGCATGCCCGATTCGAGCTTTGACAGGTCAAGAACGGAATTGACGAGCCCGATGAGACGGTCGCTCTCTTCGGAGATGATCGTGAGCAGCTTTTTCTGGCTTCCGGTGACCTCCCCGCCCTTGCCTTCCAGGAACAGGTTGGTCCCCTCCTTGATGGCGGTAAGCGGCGTCCGCAGTTCATGCGACATGAGCGCGTAAAAATCGGACTTCATCTTGTCCACTTCCTTGAGTTTGCTGCACATGGTGTTGAAGGCCTGGGCCAAATCGCTTATTTCCGGGGGCGAGGAGAGCTTCAGGTCCGCTTCGAACACGCCGTCGGCGATGTCTTTCGTTTTTTTCTGGATCAGCGTCAGCGGCCGTGTAATGCTCCTCGTGATCCAGACGGCCAGAAGAACTCCGAACAGCAGCATCGCCGCGCTCACGGCCTCGGCAATGGTCCGGGCGGTCATGCCCGCCTCGCTCAGTTTTTTCACCTTGGTGAAGATAGTCTGCTGGCTCACAAGCCGGATATTCAGCAACGCATCGATGGCGGCGTTGACGGCCCGCTCTTTCTCCGCGGCATACCACTCCCGCGCGTAAGGAAGGCCTTCTTTCAGGTACTCGGTCTCGTCGTTGAACAGCGAGGAGTAAATCAGGTGAAGGTCCGCCACGTTGTTCAGGGCGTCCCGCGCCTCGCGGGAAACATCAAGAAGGCGAGCTTCGTCGAGATAGCGTTCAAACTCCCCTCTGGATTTCAGGAAACCCTCGTACAGCGCCCGGTCCCGCACGATGAGATACTTTTTTTCATACCTCGTCTCGGACAGGAGGGCGTCCGTCAGATCCTTATGCAGGCTGATAAGATGGTTGTCCATCATGATGGAACGGGTGACGTCCGTCACGCTGCCGAGCTGCACGATGGCGTAGATGCTCATGCCCGCGGCCAGGATCAGCAGAATAAAATATCCCAAGAATAAGCGGGAAAAAAGATTCAGCCTCATGTTCATCACCGTAAAATCCGCAGCTCGCACGCTGCTTCTGCCTGAGGGATTGCGAATTATGTCTCTTTCTCAAGGAGGAAAAGGCCACACACATTGCATAATACACCAATTTTTTTTCTACCGCTGACAAATCAGTTGAAAAAATCAGTATCTGCTAAAAATCCATCTTTCGATGGATTTCTACAAGCAGTCTCCACCTTTTGGTTGATCGAAAAAGTTGTGATACGGAGCACTCCTTCTGTGAATTAATTAAAACAGCTCATTTTATGGCATAGTTATTGCCAAAATTTCACGCTCTTTAGGGCGGCGCCACATCTTCGGGCATTTCCCTCCGTTTTTACTCTTTTCTTCTTCCTATCATCCCGCCGCAGCAAAGGGTTTTACACCGCCCGGCGAATAGGTTATAATTTCGGCGTGACGATCCGCGAAATCCTCAAAAACAATCCTCTCGTGCTCGCGCCGATGGCCGGGATCACCGATCTGTCCTTCCGCAGGATCTGCAGGGATCTGGGCGCGGGCCTCGTTTTCTCGGAAATGGTGAGCGCAGAGGCGCTGATCCGGGAGCACAAACGCACCCACGGCATGCTTAAAACAGACCCTGCCGAGCGGCCTGTCGCGTTTCAGATATTCGGATCGAAACCCGCATCCATGGCTGAGGCGGCGCGCATTGTCTCCCGGGGGGAGGTGGATTTCATCGACATTAACATGGGCTGCCCCGTGCCGAAGATAGTGAAGTCAGGCGCCGGTTCGGCTATTCTGCGGGACCTCGGGCTCGCGAAAGAGATCCTGGCCGCGGTCGTGGGGGCGTCGAAAGTCCCCGTGACCGTAAAAATGCGGCTCGGCTGGGACGCAGAAAACATCGCAGCCGTCGGCCTTGCGCAGGCGGCTGAATCCCTCGGCGTTGACGCGCTGACCGTGCATGGCAGGACGAAAGCGCAGGGGTTCTCGGGCCGTGCGGACTGGAATATGATCAAACAGGTGAAAGATTCCGTCGGGATTCCCGTGATCGGAAACGGCGACGTGCGTTCCGCCCGTGACGCAAAGAGGTTGATAGACGAAACCGGATGCGACGGCGTCATGATCGGCAGGGCGGTCCAGGGCAATCCGTGGATTTTCCGGGAGGCGAAACAGTATCTGGAAACGGGCGTCCTGCCTTCCCCTCCCTCGTTCGAGGAGCGCAAGGCCGTCATGATCCGGCAACTGGCCGATATGGTCAGGCTGGCAGGAGAGCGCATCGGCGTGCGGGAAATGCGCAAACATCTTTGCTGGTACGCGAAAGGCCTGCCCGGCGGCGCGGAATTCAGAATAAAGGTCAACCATCTGGATCAGGAAGCGGCCGTGCAACAGGAAATCGAGGGTTTCTTCGCGCGTTTATTATCATCGCGCGCCGCAGCGCATCTCAGGCATAATTTTTCCCTCTCCCCTTGACCGCATCCCTCCATTCCGGTATGATGCATGCAGGAATTTCACGCGAACGCTATGATGAAAGACCTCTCACTATTCGGCCTTCGCTTCAGCGCGAATGAGAACCTCCACCCGACACAGGAGGATATCAGCGCCTTCCTTCAGAGCAGGAAGCGGGAAGGCCAGGAGGGGCTGCACGCCGACGATCTGACGGCCTATGACAGGATGATGGAGGACATCGAGGCGTTCGAGCGCCGGCGGCAGGAAGGGGGGGCACAGGATCTCCGGCAAAAAATGTTCTACAACGCGCTCGCCCACTCCTCCTTTTTCCACCCCGGTCTCCTGTCCGCGGTGGAACACTACAAATATCACGTGCATGCGCTGCTCACGCTCGATTTCAGGAAACCGGCGGCGTTCATCAAATCCGCCGAAGAAGAGATGAGCAGGCTCAATCAGAAAAAAAAGGATGACGCCGTCAAGCTGGCCAGGCTGCAGCGAATGGCGGGGGAACGGAGAAAAACGGTCGAGGCGCTGAAGCAGCGCCGGGACGCGTTGGCCGGCGAACTGGAGGATATCGCCCGTTATATCAGGGATAATCTGACCGAAATCAAAAAAATCTGTAAAGCATCGATCTCTGTTCTCGCGGACATTCTCAACGCCCGACAGGAAGAGGGCCGCCTGATCGAGGACATCAAAATTCACTTTAAAGAACGCCTCAGAAACGCCTTGCACCAGGGCCAGATAACGCAGCAGCATCTCGAGAGCGCAAAAGCGGACGTCGCCGCCCTGTCAAAGGAGCTGACCTCCCTGCTGCAGGAGGATGTGCACACGCTGTCGGGATTATACGAAGCAATCCTCAATCACACGCAAAAGGCCGTCAGTGAGCTCGAAGCGTTACTTGCGAAAATCGAGAGCCAAAAGGGCAGAAGCGCCGGGACGGACGGCGCGCTTTTTGGCCGGATTGAGCAGGCTCTCGTCTCGCTTGTTTCCGGCCATCGCTTCGATCTGCAGCCGGTCGAGGTCAGCACGGAAACGGCGCACAAAGACATTCTGGCGGAAAAAAGAAAAGAGGCGATCGACCACATCCTTGTGCAGCTCCCCAGGGAGCGCAGAACACGGAGGGAGCGGAGGTCCGGCGAAGAACGAAGCCAATCAGATGATCCTGGCCGCGAAGGCCCGCAGCGAAGGAGCGGGAAAGACAGGAGAAGCTGACAAGGCAGCAGATCCGGACCTTCGTGCCAGGCGCGAGTAAGCGCTTCTCCCCCGGCGGGAGCCGAGGGATGCCAAGGCGCGGGATTGCCCTGCGGATAAAAGCGCAATCGTCCTTGTCCCGTCCCGCATTGCCCCTTTCGGGTTGACAAGCGAGCTCTGTTTTGATACATTTGCGCCGTATTTTAAACGGCCTGCGTCTCCACACAACGAGGCCATAGGAGGAAGGTATGGGGGAAAAGCTTGCGGTAGTCATCGGCGGCGGGCCTGCGCCGGGCATCAACGGCGTGATCAGCGCGGTCACATTCGAGGCGGTCAAGCAGGGCCTTGAGGTCGTCGGCATCTACGACGGCTTCAAGTGGCTGTCCAAAGGCGACTCGTCACGGGTCATGAAGCTCGATAACGGCGAGATATCACGCATCCATCTGCGCGGCGGGTCGATCCTCCGCACCTCCCGCGACAACCCCACCAAGAGCCCGGAAAAGATGGCGAATGTGGTCAAGGCCTTGAATGCTCTCGGCATCCGCTACCTCGTGACCATCGGCGGCGACGACACGGCCTACACCGCGACCCGCGTCGAGCAGGAGGCAGGCGGCAAAATCGCGGTCTGCCACGTTCCCAAGACCATCGACAACGACCTGCCGCTCCCGCATGGCATACCGACCTTCGGGTTCGAGACCGCGCGCCAGCTCGGCACGCAGCTCGTCGAGAACATCATGGAAGACGCCCGGACCGCCGGCCGCTGGTATTTCGTGATCGCCATGGGCCGCTCCGCCGGGCACCTGGCGCTCGCCATGGGCATGGGCGCCGGCGCGACGCTGACGCTCATCCCTGAGGAGCTGGGGAACAAAATTTCGCTCAACAAGGTCGTCTCGATTCTGGAAGGAGCGATCATTAAACGCCTCTCGTACGGCAGGAACCACGGTGTGGCCGTGATCGCCGAGGGCGTCGCCACAAGACTCGATCCCGAGGAGCTGACGTTCCTCAAGGACGTTCCGCGGGACGACCATGGCAACATCCGTCTGGCGGAGATACCGCTCGGCGACATGCTGAAGCAGCGGGTGGTCGCCGACCTCGGCGCGCTCGGGCTCAAGACCACCGTCATCGCCAAGGACATCGGCTATGAGCTGCGCTGCCAGCCCCCGATTTCCTATGACCGGGAATACACGCGCTACCTCGGCTACAGCGCGGTGCAGTTCCTGGTCAGGGGCGGCACCGGGGCCATGATTATGCTCAAAGACGGCAAGAGTTTGCCGATCAAATTTGCGGACCTGCTCGACCCCAAGACGGGCAAGACGCGCATCCGCACGGTAGACATCAAGGCCGATGATTATCTCATGGCGCGGCGGTACATGATCCGCCTCGAAAAAGAAGACCTGGAAGGCGAGGCGCTCGCAAAGCTGGCGGCCACGGCAAAGATGAGTCCGGATAATTTTAAGAAGAAGTTTTCAGTTGCGGGAGGATAAGTAAAGAGGCGCTTCGTTCACGGCTCGCATCTCAGTCATCGTGAAGAGGAAAAGGTACGCACGATGCAGCCTTTGCGCCACCGCCCCGGCTCCGAAATAGGGGACCGCTAAAGCGGTATTCGCTTCTCCCGGGCTGCGTTGCGGAGGACGATCATGGCGTTATGCAGCCGCTGGAGCCTCATATTGCGCGTTCTCAGGGCAGCTTGATCCGCGTAATCGATTTTCTCAATTCTCGTCCCGGTGAGCGTCTTGTTCAGATGCTCGTACAGCTCCTTGATCATGACCTTGTCGAATTTCTTAAGAAACAGCGGGTTCACCGTGAGGTAGCCCTCCGCCACATCCACGGCCACCACTTTCATGCTCTTGCCTTTAAAACCGCTTTCCGCCATTCCCCTTCCCTAATCTCTCCTGCATGACGCCGAGGCTATCGCTTTGTCCAGAAGGTCCTGTTTTTTGCGCAGATCGTCTGCGAGATTTTGTATCCCGGCCTTCTCCGCGTCCTGGCGGACTGTTTCCTGGAGCGCCGTTATCGCCCCGGAGAGGTCCTTTGCCGTTTCGCGGATCAGCGCGTGGGTGTCCCGGCTGTGCTCGCACAGGCGGGTAATCGCCATGACGAGTTCCTTGAGCGCGGGATCGTCCGA
>DASWAB010000265.1:0-1506 GCA_036391375.1 Nitrospirota bacterium | reverse complement strand
GCCGGAGGCGCCCCCTTCTGCATCGTGATTCCCCCGCCCAATGTGACCGGTTCGCTCCACATCGGTCATGCGCTCAACTCCACGCTCCAGGATGTCCTGGTCCGCTGGATGCGCATGTCCGGCAGGAACGCGCTCTGGGTGCCGGGCACGGACCATGCTGGCATCGCCACCCAGAACGTGGTGGAGCGCCAGCTTGCCAAGGAGCATATCGACCGCCATGCGCTCGGCCGGGAGAAGTTTGTCGGGAAGATCTGGGAGTGGAGGAAGGAATACGGCGGCAGGATCATCAGCCAGCTCAAGCGCATGGGCGCGTCCTGCGACTGGGACAGGGAACGTTTTACCATGGACCCCGGTCTCTCGAAAGCGGTTCTTGAAGTCTTTGTCACGCTTTATGAGGAAGGGCTCATCTACCGCGGCGAGCGCCTCATCAACTGGTGCCCGCGCTGCCATACCGCATTGTCAGATATTGAAGTAGAACATGAAGACGAGAAAGGCAAGCTTTATTACATCGCCTATCCGCTTTCACACGAGCATAACATTCGTCTTACCGTGGCAACGACACGCCCCGAAACCATGCTTGGTGATACTGCGGTTGCCGTTCATCCTCTCGATCCACGCTACAAAGAGCTCATCGGCAAAACCGTGGATTTGCCGCTCACGAATCGGAAGATCCCGATCATCGGCGACTCGGTCCTCGTTGACCTCGAATTCGGCACCGGCGCGGTCAAAGTGACGCCCGCGCACGACTTCAACGATTACGAGGCGGGCCTGCGCCAGAAGCCCGAGCTTCCGCGGATCAAGATGCTGAACGACCATGCGGAAATAGCATCGGGCATTCCCGACATCCTCCCGGATGTTCAGAAACAGGTTGCCGGAAAGCCGGTCAAGAAAGCCAGGGGAATTGTCGTCGAACTGCTCAATGAGAAAGGTTTCCTGATCAAGACGGAAGATCATGCGCACTCGATAGGCAAGTGCTATCGCTGTAAAACGGTCGTAGAGCCGTATTTGTCTCCTCAGTGGTTTGTTAAAACCGCTCCGCTGGCGGGGCCTGCCGTGAAGGCCGTCGAGGAGGGACGGGTAACGTTCGTGCCCAGGGGATGGGAGAACACCTATTTCGAATGGATGCGGAACATAAAGGATTGGTGCATTTCCCGCCAGATATGGTGGGGTCATCAGATTCCGGCGTGGTACTGCAAAGCGTGCGACGGCGAAGTGCTTGATGCTCACGTCGGGGCGGGTGTCGCCGCCGAAGGCGGAACCCAGCCGGCGCGGACGGAGGGCGTCTTAATCATAGGAATAAATGCGAGACCCATTGTACAAAGAGAGGCGCCGAACAAGTGTCCGCAGTGCGGCTCGCAAAATATTGTCCGCGACCCCGACGTGCTCGACACCTGGTTCTCGTCGGCCCTCTGGCCGTTCTCCACGCTCGGCTGGCCGGACAGGACGAAAGAATTGTCCGTCTATTATCCTACGTCGGCGCTGGTCACGAGCTTCGACATCATCTTT
>DASWAB010000264.1:0-3698 GCA_036391375.1 Nitrospirota bacterium | reverse complement strand
CGCCTCGGCGGGAGCATCACGGGGGAGCACGGCATCGGTACGACAAAGGCGGAATATCTGCCCATGGAACTGGGAGAGGACGCGATCCTGGCGATGAAGCGGATCAAACAGGCGCTCGACCCGAACAATATCCTGAATCCGGGAAAGATTTTTCTGTGAGTTTCGATTCGCCACGAATTCCACGAATTTCACGAATGATGAAAAACGTAAAGAGAAAAGAAAAAAACGTGTATTGGCTTGTCATCGTCATAATGCTCACGATGTCATACGCACCTGCCCGCGCTGGAGAAACGTCCGCATCGACGGTCGAAGAGCTTCGCGCGGAGGTGCAGGCCCTGGAGCAGGAGGCGGCGCGACTCGAGGAGGAGAATAGCGGCCTGCGCGGGATGCTCCTCAATGACCTCGATAATGACGAGCTTTATCTCGTGGTGGACACCGAAGGCAACCGGTTGACGATGCGGAAGGGAAACGAGGTCCTCCACACCGCGGTCTGCGGGACCGGCAGCAGGCAATCCATGAAAGCGGAGACCGGCACGAAATGGTATTTCGAGACACCGATGGGCTCGTTTAAAGTTTTAGGGAAAGAACGTAATCCGGTCTGGATCAGGCCGGACTGGTCGTATGCCGAGGAGAACATGCCCGTACCGCCGCCCGGCGACCCCGACCGGATCGTGCGCGGGGTGCTGGGCAAGTACGCCCTGATCCTGGGGAACGGATACAAGATCCACGGGACAAAGTGGAAAAAACTTTTGGGAACACACTTTACCCATGGGTGCGTGTCGCTGGGCGATGACGACCTTGAGCTGGTCCATGATTCGGTGAAAATCGGGACGAGGGTGTACCTTTACTAATGCGAAATTCGAAGTGCGAAGCGCGGAATATAAGAAACAAGATCGTAGGATTGTTCCTGCTGCTTGCGGTTTTCCTTCCGGGCGCCGGCGCCGGCGACCAGGGCAGCGGCGAGCTTGCCGCTCTTGAAGAGCGGCAAAAATCCCTGCGCAGTAAGATCGAAGCGCTCCGGGATGAGCAGGATTTCCTCCTGTTCCAGAAGTCGATGTATTCCGCAGATTCGAAGTATCTGATCCTCAATATCAGGAAAAACACTGGCCAGCTCAAGTACAAGAACCGCTTGCTCAAGGATTTCCACTTTGTTCCGTCGAAGAATTTTCCCGCCGGCGCACTCAAACCCGGTATGCTGGTTCTGACGAAGAAAATAGAGGATAAGAACAAACGTCCTGCGCTGATGTTCGGATCGTCCTTCATTCTTCAGGGAAAGAAGCGCAAACCGTCTCCTGAGCAGGCAAAGCTTCCTTACATCTCCGTAACGAAAAGGGATATGCGCTCGCTCTTCTTCGCCGTCGAGGAGGGAGCATTGGCGTATATCGTCCGTTGAATTTCCTGTCTTACTTACGCTTATTCAGAAAAATTAAGCGGCGCTTGATATTTTTGTAAAAAATCCTTATATTTGAATACATAGTTGCAACCAAAATCATTTGAATGTAATGTATTGATATTGCTAAGATTTATTATTTGGCATACCCTGAAAATACCCTATCAGGGCTATTGACAATTAAATATGGTTTGTAGTATTTTTTTATTGAAAAGCCATCTCGGCCTGATTTGCGGCCGGTAAGAACATTCATTATATTTTTATCACATGATGTTTGCTGCGAAGCAGGCGGGAAAAGGGACGAGAACCCTTTTAAAGGATTTTTCCGCGGCGGCTTAAGCTGAAGGAACTTTAATAAAAACAGATTTATCGGCAACACTATGACAAAGCAGAAAATTCTCCTTATACAATCCGAATATACGATGGGGAACGGAACCAAACACCACCTGGAGGAAGGGGGATATCAAGTCATAGTGGCAGGTTCCGGGCTGCTCGCGCTCACGATGGCAAGGAATACCGTTATCGATCTTATCCTCCTGGACGTTGCCTTGCCTGATATTCAAGGTCTTGATCTTTGCCGAACGTTTCGGCAGAGATCGGATACGCGTTCCATCCCCATCATCCTGTTCACCACCCGCGGTTATACGCCGGACCGCAAAGCCGCAGGGGGTTTTGGACCTGACGACTATCTCGCGAAGCCGTATTCCGAAAAAGAGCTTGACGAGCGGATCGCCTCGGTGTTGAAATCGAGGGCTCCCGAAACTGTCATCGAGCCGGAGCATAATGCTCCGCGAACATCCGGGCCGACGACGGACCAGGAGCCAGGAGCGGAACAGCCCTCACTTCAGGAGACGGAAGCGGAGCCTTCGACAATCGCGCTGCATGAACCGGGACCGGACCAGAAGCCGTCACACGGCGCAGAAAGAGAATCACGGACTGAGGATGAACCGGCGTCTGCAGCAAGCCCAGCGTCGGAGCACAGCACGGAGCAAAAAACCGTTCTCGCGCCGATGCAGCAGGCAAACAGCCAGGAAGCGCCCTCTGCGGTTGAACCGGGGTCTGAGTCTGCACAGGCTACGGCTTTGAATCTAAAAGAAGCCGTGGACCAGGCATCGGCCCCGTCACAGGGACCGGCGCCGAATGCAAAACCCGCTGAATCGGCGGAACCGGACAGTTCTCAGCCGTCCTCCCTACTTCCTATTACAGGGACGGGCGACGTCGTCGATCCCGCCACCGGACTGTTCGGACGCCCGCAGTTCGAAGCGATGTTCTCGAAAGAATTCAAACGGGCCACGCGCTTCAAGCAGCAGCTGAGCCTGATGCTGATCAACCTGGACGGCCGGAAAAGGGGACAGACTGCTGACGGGAACCTGGTCAAATCGATTATTGCGCTCATTCAGAAGACGATCCGGGAGGTGGATACTGCGGCATGGTGGTCCGGCGAGGCCTTCATCGTTCTGCTTCCAAACACGATACGCAATGACGCCTTGCAGGCAGCAGCACGCGTCCTTGAGGCCGTGGCGCTCTACCCCTTTACCTGGCCCGATGCCACGAGGATCACCGTTAATATCGGTGTCGCGGGCCTCCCCGACAAAAACATCGATTCCGAGCGAAAACTGCTTGAAGCCGCCGGCGCCGCGTGCGAGCGAGCGCAGGAACTGATGACACCGCCCCCCTTTGATATTCGTATGAGACGCTGAGTCCCCTCCCGTCCACTCGGCAGACCTTTTCTCAGCTTTCGTAACGCCCTTCCGCTTATTTCTGTTGCAACCTTCGTATTAAATGATACGGCGCGAAACCGGACAACTGATGTTCGACGGTTGACGTCCGAGCGGTCCGGTGCTATTTTTTAAATAGGAGTTTTATTATCCTTTTTGTAGCGTGAAAACGGCCTCCGGCGGCAGACGCTTTGTCACAAAAAAAGCAGCCGAGGAGAGAGGATGTCCCATGGCAGGAACGACGATGTGGAAGGGGTACATCCATTTTGGCGACAGCGATGTACCCGTGAAACTGCATGCGGCGGTGAGGGAAGAGCGAATACAGTTCCACCTTCTTCATAAGCGCGATCAGACCCGGCTGCGCCAGCAGATGTACTGTGCGTATGAAAAAAAGCCGGTTCCCGCGGGGGAGCAATCGAGAGGGTTTGAAATGGAGGACGGGAAATATATCATCGTCGGCGAGGATGAGCTTGAACAGACCGTTTCTGAAGGCAGCCGAATGATTAAAGTCCAGGAGTTCATAAAAACCGGGCAACTCGACCCCTTCCTCTTTGATCGTTTCTATTATCTGGAGCCGGATGCAGCGGATG
>DASWAB010000263.1:0-3389 GCA_036391375.1 Nitrospirota bacterium | reverse complement strand
AGCGTACTATATCTGCGAAGGCATGGGGTGGGAGGCGGGCATCAGCAAAACGTTCAGGGACGCCCCCCAGTTCATGTGGCTCTATACCATCCTGATCGTCATCGGCTCGGTCATCGTACTGATCCCGAACTCGCCCCTCATCGCGATCATGTGGATCTCGCAAGTGATCAACGGGGTCATGCTTCCGTTCGTACTTCTCTTCATGCTTAGTCTGATCAACAGACAGGATTTGATGGAAACGTACACCAACTCGAAGGCGTTCAACATCATCGCCTGGGTAACGGTCGTTATTATGATCGTTCTGACGCTTGCGCTGGTGGCGACGTCGTTCTTTTAGCGCGGCCCCGCAGTGGAATGATGCGTAACGCGGAATTCTCTCTCCGCCGGCGCGTGACGAAAAAGCCCTTCTTTCGCGAGAAGGGCTTTGTTTTTCAAGGGTTCACCAGGAAGTCTCCGCTTCTGTCGCCCTGGCCTGATGCGAGAACGCGCCTTCCCTCGATCCTGAGCCTTCCCTCGGCATAGAGCTGGATCGCGCGGGAATATATCTTGTGCTCCTGTTTCAGTATCCGCTCCGAGAGCGTGTCCTCGGTGTCCGTGTCCAGGACCGGCACCACGGCCTGAATGATGACCGGCCCGGTGTCCATGCCGTCGTCCACGAAATGGACGGTGCATCCAGAGAACTTCACCCCGTGGTCGAGCGCCGCCTTCTGCACGTGAAGGCCCGGAAAGGCCGGTAAAAGCGCGGGATGGATATTGAGCACCCTGTTCGGGAACGCCTTGATGAGCGTTGGCGTGATGATGCGCATGAAGCCGGCAAGACAGACCAGTTCCACGTTGTACTTCCTGAGTTCCTGCACCAGCAGGGCGTCGTACTCGTCCCGCCTGCCCTTGTACCCATTGGCGCTCACGTGGACCGCCGGAATGTTGTGCTTGCGCGTCCGCTCGAGGGCATAGGCGTCCGCCTGGTCGCTGATCACGACGGCGACTTCCGCTGAAAGCGAACCGTTCTCGATGTTGTCTATGATGGCCTGAAGGTTCGAGCCGCGGCCCGAGACAAGGACGCCGAGTTTGATTTTTTTCATGATAACCCCTGAAATGACAGGAGCGAGTGCATGTAGCAAGGTTCCCTTGCCCCCTCTACCTGACCCATGACCCTATCTTTCCTCGTATTTCACGACCTGCTTGCCCTTCACGATCTCGCCGATCAGGTACGCTTTTTCGCCGAGTTTTTCCGCTTTTTTCATGACCGCCCCGGCCTGCGTCTTCGGCGCCGCGAGGATCATGCCCAGCCCCATGTTGAAGTCCCGGTACATTTCGGCGTCGTCCACCTGCGCCTTTTTCCGGACCAGTTTGAAGATCGGAGGGATGTCCCACGTCCCTTTTCTGATAAGGGCCTGCGTCCCTTTCGGAAGCATGCGGGGCGTGTTCTCGGTGATGCCCCCGCCGGTAATGTGCGCCATGCCGCGGATGTCGAAGTCTTTCATGAGCGCCATGACGGTCTTTGCGTAGATCCTCGTGGGCGTGAGCAGAACCTCGCCCAGGGTCCTGCCGCCGAGCTCGGACAGGATGTCGTTCACACCGTACCCGGATTTTTCGAGCAGGACCTTTCGCACGAGGGAGTACCCGTTGCTGTGGAGCCCCGAGGATGCGAGGCCGATGAGCGCATTTCCCAGCCTGATCTTCGAGCCGTCGATGATCTTTTTTTTCTCGACCGCGCCCACGGCGAAACCCGCAAGGTCGTACTCGTCTTCGCCATAGAACGACGGCATCTCCGCGGTCTCGCCGCCGATGAGCGCGCAGCCCGACTGCCGGCAGCCCTCGGCGATGCCTTTGACGATGTCGGCGTGCTCCCGGGGCTTCAGCTTTCCTGTTGCGAGGTAATCGAGAAAAAAAAGCGGTTCAGCCCCCTGCACGATGATGTCGTTTACGCACATGGCCACCAGGTCGATCCCGACCGTGTCGTGCCTGTTCGTGAGGAACGCGATCTTGAGCTTGGTGCCCACGCCGTCGGTCCCGGAAACGAGCACGGGGTTTTTGTATTTCTTGAGCGCGAAGAGGCCGCCGAATCCGCCGATGTGCGTGAGTACTTCCGGCCGGAAGGTCGATTTCACGTAGGGTTTGATCGTTTCGACGAAAAGGTCGCCCGCGTCGATATCGACCCCTGCGTCTTTATACGTTATGGCCATGCCGTCTCCTTTAAATTTTTCGGTGATAGTACCTGTAACAGACTTTCCTGTCAACATGTTTCAGAAGTAAACATAGCAGTTCTTAAGAAGTTTCCGGAAAGCGACAAAGAAGCATGTTGTGGTCTTTACTTGACCTTCTTTCCTATCTCGCGCACGGTGGAGTTATTTAAAAGTTTCATGAACTTCGGGTTGGCAGTGAGCGCCGCCACATCGCCGGCATTGACCGCCTTCATGATTTCCGGGTCGTCCATGACCTTCTTGAAGTCGGGGTCGCTTTGGAGTGACTGAATGAGGCCCATGATTTCCTGATCGCTCATCATCTTCTCCTGGAGAGATCCCGTCCCGCCGGACGCGGCGCCGGTCTGTGAGAGTGAGGGACTCACTGGCGATTTAGACCGGATTGCCCTGATTTTCGCTTCTTCAATCCTGATTTCTCCCAGGCTCTCTGATTTGAGGATGTAGACCCCGTTTTTCAGGGACAGGACCTCGCCGGTAATGACGCTGCCGTCCTTGAGCTCTATTTCGCGCAACTCACCCGCCGAGAGGCTGCCCGCGGCCAGACACAGAAGGACCGCCAGCCATATCGCAACCTGTTTCATCGTCATTTCCTCCATGAAAACCTGCTACAGGATATGCCATTATGCCACTCCTGTCAAGACGGCTTCCGTGGGAAAAGCAGCGGCTTCACCCCCTTGACAGCCCCGTATGAGGCGGATAAACTTTTAAGCAAGGACGAAAAACAGCGCTCACAATTTTTTTGGAACTATCCCGGGGGGGCAGATATATGTGCGATACCCAGGAAAGCAGGCAGGACGACGGGTCGTTCAGGACCATTCCGATAGCCGATGCGGTCGGCACGGTCCTCGCCCACGATGTAACGGAAATCCGCAAGGATGAGTTCAAGGGCAGAGCCTTTAAAAAAGGCCATATCATTCGCGTGGAGGACCTTTCTCATCTTCGGCGGCTCGGCAAGGAACATCTGTTTGTCCTGGCGATGGGGCCCGATGAAATGCACGAAGACGAGGCCGCCTCCGCCCTTGCTTCCGCTCTCATGGGAGAAGGGTTGCGGATCGAAGGGGAGCCGCGCGAGGGGAAAATCAATATCATCGCGGACCGGGACGGGCTTCTCAAGATCAACCGGGACGCGCTTCTGGCGTTTAATATGCTTGGCGATGTCATGTGTGCCACACGTCATGGCAACAC
>DASWAB010000262.1:0-7528 GCA_036391375.1 Nitrospirota bacterium | reverse complement strand
GAAAAAAGAGGCGATATTCTCAGAGGGCGATCAGCCGGAGTGGTTCTACATTATGGCGAAGGGAAAGGTGAAGATCACGAGGCTCTCTCATGACGGGAAGGAGCTCATCCTCGAAATCATCTCCCCTTACGACATCTTCGGCGGCGTGGCCGTTTTGCGGAGCTTTCCCTACCCCGCGAACGCCGTCGCCATGGAAGACAGCGAGGTCGTGAAAATTTCGCGCAAGAACCTCATGCGCCTGGTGGACCGGTTTCCGAACCTCATGTACTGCATCGCCCTCCAGCTTGGAGACCGGATGAAGAATTCCTACGATTCGCTGAAGAACATCGCCCTCGACCGGGTTGAGGCCAGGATCGCGGCGCTGCTCCTGAAGCTTTCGAACAAGGTCGGAGTGGAGACCGGCGAAGGCGTGCTCATCGATATGCGGCTCACCAAACAGGACGTGGCCGACATGGTCGGGACCACGGTAGAGACCTCGATACGGACCTTCAGCAAATTCAAAAAAGAGGGTCTCGTGACGGACGCGGACGGCAAGTTCGTCATCAAGGACAGGGAAAGGCTGGCCGCGCTGTCATCGTAGAGGAACAGCCCGGCCGGCGGAAAGCATTTCAGTTGGACTACGAGCTGCTTTTTTTCAGCAGCGTCATCAGCATATTGTAGAAGAAGAGAAAAATCGTCACTGCCTGGACCGCGCCGAACAAAACAGTAAGCATGCGGTATGTTCCGCCGGGGCTGTAAACATTCAGCGTATAAAACAGGAGCATGCCCACGAGAGAGATATTGGCGAGATAAAACTGCGCTTCGCCGATTTTGTTGCTGTACAGAGGCCGCCCCATGAACCGGGGCAGGATATGGTAGCCCACGCCGTAAATCATCATCGACACCCACCCCAGCATGTTCAGATGGGAATGAACGAATTTCAGCGCCAGCATGTCCTGATTGCCCAGCATAAAAATGCCCACTGCCGTCGAGACGCCGAGATACACGATGCTCATTACGATAAACCCCTTCACGAACCTGTCCATCACATTCCCTCCTGTAGTTGTTATGATCGTTTGTCAGTCGAAGCATACTACAGCCGGCCTTCCGCCGCTATGACATAGCTCATAGTATGACAAATTGAGGAAGTATGACGCAGGTCATAGCAGGAAGGAAGCGCTTGGAATACCATACGATCAACCAGAATGAAAAGGAGGCGGCCATGATCGCTGAGAAAAAGAAGATAACGAAAGATTCGATAATCGGAGAGGTAATCAAGATGAGCCCGAAGGCAAAAGAGGTGATCCAGAAATACTTCGGAAACGGGTGCTTCACCTGCCCGGGCATCAACATGGAGTCCATCTCCTTCGGCTCCATGATGCACAATCTCGACCCGAATAAAATCGTTGATGAGCTCAACGCATTGGAGGAATAAGATGGCCGCCAAAGAGATCAAATGTTTTGTCTGCGGCGCGGACGATAAGAACCGGGTATACCTCCCCTGTTATCACGAAAACAAGGAGAAAATCGTCTGCACCCGTTGTCTTCCCATGCTCATCCACGGCGCGCACTGATCCAGGGCGAGCGGCCGCGCGAAACAGGTGGAATTTCCGGCCCGATGCTGGTAAACTGACGGCATGAAAAAGGAACTTGCAGTCGTCCTCGTCAGCGGCGGCATGGACAGTTGCGTGACCGCCGCGATCGCGCACGAGCAGTGCCGGCTTGCGCTTCTCCATGTGAACTACGGCCAAAGGACCGAGGCGCGGGAGCTTCGGGCGTTCAAGGAGATAGCGGATTTCTACCAGGCGGAGAAACGCCTTTCCGTCAGCCTGGAGCATTTGAAGCTTATCGGGGGCTCGGCCCTGACGGACGAAAATATCCCCGTGCCCGAAGCAGACCCATCTCAATCCGCGGCCCGGCAGTCCGCAATTCCCGCCACCTACGTCCCTTTCCGAAACGCCCACCTGCTCTCCATCGCCGTCTCGTGGGCTGAAGTAATCGGCGCTCCGAAAATTTTTATCGGCGCCGTGGAAGAAGACAGCTCCGGCTATCCCGACTGCCGAGAGATCTTCTATCAGGCGTTCAACAAGGCCATCGCGGCGGGGACGAAGCCGGAAACGCGGATTGAGATCGTGACGCCGCTCATCCACTGGAACAAGGCCGAAATCGTCAGACAGGGCGTCGCCCTCAAGGCGCCGTTCCACCTCACCTGGAGCTGCTACCAGAACAGCGAAGCCGCATGCGGCAAATGCGAAAGCTGCGCCCTGCGGCTCAAGGGGTTCCGCGAGGCCGGGGTAAAAGACCCTGTTCCCTACGCAACCGCCGGATGATAAGCGCCGGGCGGAAGCATCATGGCCTTTTCTCAGCGCGCTTTCCCGCCTGAAACATTTTCGCCTGATGCATGAATGCTTCGAGCCGGGTGATGGTCTGCGTGTCGCCCTGCCCCTCGTACGCGATGTTCAGGAGGGGAATATTGTCATGATCTTCGCGCACGCGCTTGAGAAGCGCCGTCGCGATGGTGCCGGGCATGCAGGTAAAGGGCATCACGTTCACGATGCCGGCGGCGCCGCGCTTCGCGTAATCGACGGCTTTTCCCACGGACAGCACGGACTCTCCTTCGAAGGAATGGTGGAGATAAGGCCGGGCAGCGCGCAGGGTCTGGCCGATGGAAGGCTCGTGCAGGCTCCGGAGCGCGCCGTTGAAGCCCGCAAGGAACCGGTGTTCGTCCTTGCGCTGGACCCGCCCGGTGAGGTACGCCCTGAGCACATCCCTCCAGGAGCGGTTCAACAGGCCGGATGCCATTGACGTCGCGTTGATGTACAGAAGCCATTCTGAAATGGGCGCGACCCACGCCTCCCCGCCGAGCATCTCGATCTGGCGCACCACATTCTCGTTGCTGAAGCGGTTCGACCGGATGTAGATCTCGCCCACGACGCCGATCACGGGCCTGGCGCGCTCCGTGATGCCGACCGTCATGAAATCGTCATATACGTCGCGCAGCACGGGCACGAGGTCCCGCCGCTCCTCGATGGCCTGTGACAGGGACGCCAGCGACCGTTGATAGACGCGGTCCGCCGCCCCTTTTTCCTTCTCATAGGGCCGGATTTCCCAGAGAGCTTTCTGGATCATGTCCACGGCGAAGGCGCCGCGCCAGCTCATGAGCACGAAGTCTCTGTCGAACTGCCGCACGTCGTCGTGGAGCGACTCGTCCTGCATGGGCGAAAGGATCCCGACCCGGTCGAGCCCGAGGCTGTCCAATACCTGCCGGTGAAACCGGTTGTACTGGCCGAACCTGCAGGGCCCCTTTCCCGTAGGCATGAAAAACGCGCTCCGGTCAGGATCAAAGTCAGGCCTGCGCGTCGCCTTGATCATGTCTCCGGTCGTGAGCGCCAGCGGATAGCATTCCCTCCCCGAGCTGTGCTCTCTGCCGATCCGCACCGTCTCCTCGTCGGATTCGGGCAGCACCTCGGCGTCAACGCCGGTGGCCCTGAACGCGGCGGCCAGCGCGTAGGCGTGGTCGGTCATGGGCGGCAGATAGACTTTCTTCGAATGGAACGCCCCGTTGCCGCTCTTTTTTGCTATGATGAACGATGACTTTGGTCCAGCGGCCTTCGCGCTCCGCAGACTGTCCAGGAACGCTTCGATCCTCGTGATCGCCCCCGCGTCCGCGCTGTGCTCGTCGAGCTCGAGCTGGAGAAAGGGCTTGCCGCCCATTTCCCTGCGGAAAAAATGGGTGATAAACGAGTCGGGGCCGCAGCCGAAGTTCGTGATGTAGAGCGGGAAAAGCGCCGGGTGCTCCCGGATCACCCGGCCTGCCGCAAGGATCTTCTGCCCGGACCGCCAGTACATGTTCTCCTGCCCCGTGAGGTCTACATCGTGGAGCGGGAGAAAGTCCATGGGAATGGCCTGGACGCCGAGGTCGCGCACCTTGGACGGGAGGTTCATGTTCGCGCCCATGTCGCAGGTGTTGTAATTCCTGCCGATGATCGCCAATGCCTTCTCCCCCGGCCTCAATGACGACAGGACCTCTCTTCCGCGGAGTTCGAGCGCGCGGTGGAAGTCCTCCTGGGCCTTCGACGCACGCCGCTGCGCTCGCGCCACGGCGACCCTGCCCTTTCCGAGCATCATTCCGATAGTGCGCATGCTGTTGCTGAAATGACGGCCATCGTGCAGGTACAGGACCGGCTCTATCGTCCTCGCCTCGCCGAACCGGATCGAGGCCCTTGCCAGGTAGGGAAACGCCTGCGCGTACGGGCAGGCCTGGGCGTTTTGCGCCTCTTCATGGACAACGGGAAACCGGATGAAGCTCGGCAGAAAGATCACATCGACTTTCTTGTCCAGCAGGTCGAGTACATGCCCCAGGCCCACCTTTGCCGGAAAACACGTCTCGGCAACCGTTGCCTCGAGCGCGCGGTTGATCAGTGCCCGGTTTGTCCGCTCCGACAGGACGACGCGATATCCCAGTTCGCCGAAAAAGGCCTGCCAGAACGGAAGAAAATCGTTGACGTAGAGCATGCGGGGGATGCCTATGCTGGGCGCATGGTCGTTCCCGGCGCGCGGAACCGCAGCCGCTTCAAGCAGACGCTCACGCTCCGCAAAGAGATCGGTCAGGGCGGCCGCAGCCGGCTGCTTTTTCCTGACATCGTACTTCTCGCACCGGCTGCCGTAAAAAAGCGGCTTCTCGCCGTCGAAGCTCACCCTGCGGATGTCGCAGCGGTTTGCGCATTCGGCGCATTCGAACGTCGTCACGGCGTAGGCGCGCTTGCTCAGGTCGAATCCCTTGAAGGAGCTGGCCCCGCCGTCCGCGCGCATGGCGAGGATGGCCGCGCCGATCGCTCCGGTCACCTCGTGGTGCGGAGGAACCGTCACGGGCTTTCCCGTGATGACCTCGAAGGCGGATACGACCGCTTTGTTCGCGGCGACGCCTCCCTGGAAAAAGATGCGGTCGCCGACTCTTTTCCCGGCCACGACCTTGTTCAGATAGTTGAACGCGATGGAGTACGCGAGGCCCGCGGTCATTTCCTCGATGCCCGCGCCTTTGTTCATGGAATGAACAAGATCGGATTCCATGAACACGGTGCAGCGCTCCCCGAACCTGCAGGGCGACGGGGACCGGAGCGCCTTGGCCTCGAACTCCCGCCTGATACTGATGCCGAGCCGCTCCGCCTGCTCTTCGAGGAACGAGCCGGTCCCCGCCGCGCAGGCCTTGTTCATCTCGAAGTCAACCACCGCTCCGTCTGCCAGGCTGATGTACTTGGAATCCTGCCCTCCGATCTCGAAGATCGTGTCCACCAGCGGATCGATGGCCGCGGCCGCCGTGGCCTGCGCGGTGATCTCGTTCCTGACCACGTCGGCCCCGATCATGTCGCCCGTGAGGTACCTGCCCGAGCCCGTGGTGCCCGCGCCCAGAATTTTCACGCGCGAACCTATCTCCGCCCCGACCCCGGCAAGCCCCTGCTTCACCGCTTCGATAGGCCGCCCCGCAGTGGGAAGATACCGCTTTGACAGGACGCGCATATCGCGGTCTATAACAACGACGTTCGTGGAAACCGAGCCAACGTCAACGCCGAGATAGGCCTCGATGAGGCCGTCTCTGTCCGGAGAGGAATCATGGTCCGGGTTCGGCATAACGCGTTGAGGCGCGGAAAGAGGGTTCATGCCGCCCCTGACGCGCTGCTCCTCGGACGCAATCGATGCGGCCAGAGCAGCCGACCCGCGGTACGCGGGCGCGGACCCCGATTGTTCTCCCGCCATGAGCGCCGCGCCGATGGCGCCGGAGGTATTGAAATGATACGGCACGGCCATCTCCTGCTCGGTCAATTTCAGCACTTCGCGGAATGCGCGGCGCATCCCCAAGTTCGCCGCGACCCCGCCCAGGAACAGGACCGGCGCGGGAAACTTCTTGCCCTTGCCCACGGTGGCCTTGAAATTTCTGGCCATCGCGTAACAGAGCCCGGCCACGATGTCGTAATCCGGCGTCGCTATCTGCTGGAGGTGGATCATATCGCTCTTGGCGAACACGCTGCATCGGCCGGCAACGCGCGGCGGCTTCCTGGACTTGAGGGATATTTCGCTGAATTCTTCAATCGAGAGATGCAGCCGGTTCGCCTGCTGATCGAGAAACGAGCCCGTGCCCGCCGCGCAGGCGGAGTTCATCGAAAAATCGTCGATTTTGACGCTTCCCGACGCAGCATCGCGGGCCAGGGTGATCAGCTTGGCGTCCTCTCCGCCCAGCTCGATGATGGTGCGCGTTTCCGGGTGGTATTCCCGGGCAAAGGCCGATTGAGCGAGGATCTCGTTGACGAATCGGGCGCCGATGACCGGCGCGATCTGCTTGCCGCCGCTGCCCGTGATGCAGGCGGACTTGATGGCGTTGTCGGGAAATTGCGAGGAAAGCGCTTCGAGCTGCGCAAGGAGCGCCCTCTGCGGATCGCCCTTGATCCGGGCGTATGTCTCGGCGTACAGGGTTCGACCATGCAGGACCGCGGTCTTGATGCTCACCGAGCCGACATCGATACCCAGAAAAAAATCGTTTTGCATAAGCCGTTCCCTCAGTGGTTTATCGATCGCCATAGAGGATAAGAACGATTGCGCGACAGGCGAGTATGAAGATATTATAGTGAGGATGACCTGTGGAGTCAACCCATCCGGGAGAAAAGCGACGCCTCCCTGCCGGAGCCGTTGGACTCGCTGAAACCCGACCCGAATTCAGAAACGGTCAAAGCGGCCGTCAAAAAGGCCGGTGGGCAGTAAAGAGGCATTGAGGGCGCGGCCCATCACCTGCTTATCTCCTCGATCTTCACCACATTCTCATACCGGGAAAGAAGGGCGATTCTCCATCCGTACTTCTTGATTCTGACCTTTTTGCCCCTGAGCCGGACCGCATCGTTCTGGACCGTGCCGGAATTGAACTTGCACCGGTACCAGGCGTCTTCGTTGACAAACGGGCGATACTCTGTTGCGATCATGAACCTCCCGTCCACCTTCGTCATCTGCGCGTCCGTGATCGTTGTTACGACGGTGTCGGCGATGAAGTAGCTGTAAAGCACGGACAGAATGCCGAGGGCGATTGCGAGAAGGCACACTTTGATTTTCAGCTTTTTAAGAAACGTTGCCATTGTTTGCTCCTTTGACTCCGCAGATGAACGGACAACAGCGAAAAATCGCGCCCGTTTACATTTAATTTATGAGAAGAGTACAACAGATTCGGGAAAATGTAAAGGCCTTGCCGCACAATCCCGGGTGGAGCCCCTTCGATGGAATGCGCGCCCTGATTGAAAACATTTTTAGCCTGACAATAAAGAAGTTAGCAGTTGTAAAAAATCTCTTCATGTGCTAAGGTAAGTTCGCATGGAGCGCACCGGGGAGCGCACTGCGCCCCGATGGCGTGTCTCTCGTCACACCTCACTACGGCTAAGGAGCGGTATCGAATCCTATGGCGCTTTTTCCGAAAAAAACAGACTTTTTTGAACAACTCGACCGGGCGCTCGAAAATCTCTCGCGGGCGGCGAACCTGCTCGTCGACACCTTCACTCACTTCGAGGACTTC
>DASWAB010000261.1:0-2239 GCA_036391375.1 Nitrospirota bacterium | reverse complement strand
GCTGGTCTTTGCAGCGCGGCAGATTCTGCATTAATTCTGCGTTCCGCGAGGTTCTGTTCCAGGATTATACGATGATCCGCGCGTATCTGCTCGCGGTCGTCGTCGCGATGGTCGGGGCAAACCTGCTCGAGGACATGGGCTTGCTGCTGCAGCCCGACGGCTCAGGCGGCATGGTGGCCGGCACACTGTACCGTCAGGCGTTCGTGCCCTGGGCCAATGTAATAGGCGGATATATCTTCGGCATGGGCATCGTGCTTGCCGGCGGATGCGGGAGCGGCATCCTGTACCGCGTGGGCGAGGGCAGCCTGGCATATGTGCTCGCGGTGTTCGGCTTCTTCTTCGGTATCGTAGTGACGAAATTCGGGTTCCTCAAGCCGGTCTATGACGCGCTGGTATCCCAGGTCGTTTGGGTGGGCGAAGACACCGTCCCCACGCTGTATAACATCCTCGGCCTGAACAAGTGGATCGTGATCGCCGTCGTAACCATACCGATGCTTTTCTTCGTGTACCAGGGCAGGCCTTTCAACAAGGCAAAGAAGGGCTACGCGTGGTACGTGGTGGGTGCCCTGGCGGGCATAGTGGCTGTGGCCGCCTTCTGGGCATCGGGCTATTTCGGCGGACGCGCGCGCGGCCTGTCGTTCACCGGCCCGACCAGAGAGTTCTTTCTCGGGGTCTTCTTCGGCGACTCCTGGTTCGGGGGCAAGGTTCCTGCGAACGAATCCATGAGCCTCCTGGGGGTCACGTTCTCCTGGAGCTCGCTCTATATTCTGGCCGTTCCGCTCGGCGGATACCTAAGCGCCAAACTCCTGGGAGAGTTCAAGCTGAAAGTCCCGCCGGCCAATGAACTTCTCAAGGTGCTTCTGGGCGGATTCGTCATGGGGATCGGCGCGCAGATCGGCGGCGGATGCAATATCGGCCACAGCCTGACCGGCGTGTCCACGCTCGCGCTCTCGAGCTGGGTGGCGAACATTTTTATCATCCTGGGCAACTGGACAATGGTCTATTTCCTGCTCATCAGGCCGATGAGGGACATGGATATTTAAGCACATGAAACGTTTATAACACGACCACAGCCGGGCAGAATCAGCGCCCGGCTTCTTTTTGACCAAAAACGAAGTAAAACACCTGTTGAAAAATCATAGCGGATAAATTTATACAATTGTGGCGAAGAGTGGTCTTTTGCCATATTCTACGTGCCTCAGAGAGGGGAAGGGGTGGAGCGATGGCAGGTGAGAGGCTGGGCATCATGGTTACGAAATATGAAAACGCCGAGCATATTGTCGGCGTGACGAAAGCGGCGCGGGCAGCGGGGCACCCGGTGGCGATCTTCCTGACCGATGCCGGCGTCAAGTTCACGCAGGATCCGGAGTTTCTTGAAGCCCTGAAAAGAGAAGGGGTCGAGTGCTCGGTCTGCGACCACAGCTGCGAGCGGCTCGGGATTCACGACAAGACGGAAGGCATATCCTACGGCAGCCAACTCAACAACGCGGGGATGCTGCATGACAGCGCGCGGACACTGATATTTTAACCTTTTTCATAAGGGAGTAACCCAATGGGAGATACGAAAAGGATTGCAGTCATTGTACGGGACCGCCAGGGCGAGGCGCTCCGCATTGCGGGAGGGCTTACGCTTGCGGATGATATCGTTGAGGTTTTCGTCCTCGACCGGAAGCTGAACAAGGATGATCCCGAGATCGCAAGGCCTCTCGAGCTGGCAACGGAGCTCGATCTGAAGATGTATTCCAATAATCCGGAAAACGGCTACACGACGATCGACCTGGAGGAGATGGCGAAAAAACTCCTGGAGTACGATATCGTGGTGCCCTACTAAGGAGATCAACCGGTGAAAATACTTCATATAGTAAAAACGGCCCCGGACGCGAGCACAAAAAAAATCATCGAGGTCCAGTCGGCTGGCAATCAGGCGAAGACCGTCGAACTCTATAAAGGCGGCATCGCCTACGACAAGCTCGTGGCTGACGTGTTTGCGCACGACAAAGTTTTCTGCTGGTAAAAGCGAGACGCTTTATTTGTGAAGGTCGAAAATCGTTTAAGGGGGCCACTTCGGACGAAGCGAGAAACCTCGTTCCCTTCAGGGGAAAGGCCCCTCTCTTCGTTCGGGATGACACGTTGTCTTTTCTCATGCCGCCACTGTATGAAATGCCACACCCCGCCCACGTCTGAGACCGCCTACCCTCTTGATTTTTATACTATTGAACACTGGCAATGATATTGCTAG
>DASWAB010000260.1:0-13579 GCA_036391375.1 Nitrospirota bacterium | reverse complement strand
CACGAAGGGTTTGGCTTTTTCGTGAACTGTTATTTTTTAAAAAAAGAATGATACGTTGAAAGAAGAAAGAATAATTAAGCGAATGTTTGTATTATACATATAGCAGCGATTGAAGGGATAGTCAATCACCCGATACGGGTATTTTCCGGGTATTGAATAAAATTGCAGAAAGATTCAGAGAAGGGGATGGCTTCAGAGCAGTCGGACGCAGATGAGTGCAGATTTTTGCGAAAAAACGCTCCGACGAATAGCTCAAAAACGTAAAAGGCGATGATTTCTCATCGCCCCGATGTGTATCGATTGCCGCGTTGCGCGCATTCCGCGGCCCAGCTTCAGCAAATGAATCCGTGATTCATGCTTTAGTGGGATGTCGTGTCCAGGAAACCGCTTATATCCAGACCCTGCAAGTGCGGGAGTATCTGCGGGTCTTTAGCCTTGCCGTTCAGCTCCCTGCGCAGGATGCCGAAAAAAGTGCTCGTGATTTTCGCGTCGAACTGCGTCCCGCAGCATTTTGTCGCTTCCTGAAATGCCTGGTTAAGCGACAGCCTTCCCCGGTAAGGGCGGTCCGTCGTCATTGCGTCGAAGGCGTCGGCGAAGGCGAGGATCTTTACGCCGTCATCCAGCTCCGCCGACATGAGCGCGTCCGGATACCCCTTGCCGTCCAGCCGTTCATGGTGGTGGCGGACGAAGCTGTCGATGTTTTTCCAGGGGAAGTTGATCTTGGAGAGGATATCGTATGATATCTGGGGATGTTTTTTTATCTCGCTCAACTCGGGCGCCGTCAGGTTCGTGCCCTTGTTGATGATGCCGCGGTCGATGATAATTTTCCCGATGTCGTGGAGCAGGCCGGCGACATAGATCCCTTCCACCTCGTTTTTCTTCCAGCCGAGCTCGCGGGCGATGGCGACGGCATAACAGGCAACCCGGTAGGAATGGTTCTTGGTATATTCGTCCTTGGCGTCGATTGCGGCGGAAAACGCCTGGATCGTTTCATGGTAAATGCGCCGCATGCTTTCATAGAGTCTTTTGTTTTCCGCGGCCTTCTTGGTAAGCTCCAGAAACAGGATCGCATTATGCAGCGTCATGGCCATTTGATGCGCGACAACCCGGAGGACGACTTTCTCGCTCTGGCGGAAGGACGATTGGCCGAGCTTTTTGCCGAGCGCCAGGGCGCCGACGAACTCGTCCTTGGCAAAGAGGGGGATGAACATTCTGGTTTGCAGTTTCAAAAACATCCCGCTGTTGTGCTCATAAAAGGGGGTCCGGGACAACTCCCGAATAGGGTGCGGCTCGTTTGCGCGAAAGAACGGAATGTGGTCGGACTGAACGGATAATTTGAGCTCCTGAGCGGCGCCCTCTTTCAGTCCTTTTTGGACAAGGAGGTCGAGGCTCTTCCGGTGGGGGTGATAAACAAACAGGCCGGCGCGCGGCACGGACAACATGCCGGTTACAACATAGAGAGCGGCCTTCATTTTTTCCGTCAGATCCTTTGAGGACGTCACCTCCTGCCCCAAATCGACCAGCGACGCCATACTGAACACCAGCCGCTTGAGATGCAAAAGCTTGTTCATTCCATCAATTCCTTCCTTTCAAAAAAAGGATGGCTTCCTCTTCGTCCTTGAAGAACCTGACATACTTCATGAGGCCGACCATTTCGAATATGTCGCGATGGACTTTTTTCATATTGGTAAAGCACAGCAGTCCGTTGTATTCCAGGGCCTTCTGGACCATGCTGGTAAAGATGGATACCCCGATCGTGTTGATAAACTGCACATCGGAAAAATTCACAATGAGTTTTTTGAGCCCCTGGCCGAGAAATTGCTCGCTGGTTTGCTCAAGACACTCCGCGCCCAGGTCGTTGATGTACCCTTTGGGCATCATGACGGTCACGTCCTGCGCTGATTTCGACGATAAGGTAAAATTATTCACGCTCTGTTGATCCCTCCTTCTGGACGTTTATGGATTTCCCGACGTTTTTGATGAGAATTGTTTTGGTGCCTCTCGCGGTCTTTTCAAATCTCACGTCATCCGCAAAGCGCTTCATCAATTTTATTCCCCACCCCCTGCCGGACGGCTTCGCGACCTCGTGGTCGCCGAAAGGCTCTCCGGTTTCCTGGGCGATGAACTCCCGGCCCGCGCTCTCGATCGAAACTTCCATGCGCTCCCCTTCAACGGCGACGCTTACGGAAATTCCATTTTCCGCCCCCTTGCCGTGCTCCATGGCGTTGATGCAGGCCTCGATGACCGCTATTTGAAGCTGGCCTATGGCATCCTGGTTGAGGTTCATGTTCTTCCCTATCTGGTCGAGACACTGGGCCGCCACGAGTTCCGCTTCCCTCGTCATCGGCAGGGTCACGTCGAAGCGGACGGCTTTCTCGCCCTGCGGCAGCAGCTTTTCCAGGAGCTCGCGCTCAATGTCCTGCGGGGCTTTCGCGAGGACCTCCTTCAGGTAGAGGCAGTCGACAATGTCCCGCAGCACCCCGTCCTCCACCGCACGGAACACGCCGAACTCTCCCTGGATAAACCCGGCGAAATACAAGGCGCGCGCCGTCGCTTCCGCGTCGCGGTCCGTCAGCGAAAAAGCCGCCGCGATCCGCCGGCAGGTAAAGGGCTCGTTCGCGTGGTAGATTTTGTGGGTCAGCGAGAGAGCGGTTCTTCTCGACCCCAGGTCCGGGAAAGAGCTCTTGAGGGCCGAGGACCAGAAGCGCGCGAGCGTCCCCTCCCTGATTTCCCGGACATAGGCATTCCAGAAATCCCTCTCCTCGGGATTTTTCTTCGCGCCAGCCGCCCTCACGACGCATTCGACCGAGAAAGGGTTTCCTCCGAGACGGCGGAGGAGGAGCGGCGGAGCGTCGCCTTTTATTTCATTCGCGCGCAGGAGCGAGACCGCCTTCGACGAGACGTCCTCGAACCCGAGCGGGAGCAGGGCCATCCGATCGAGTCCGCTCGAGACCGGCATCTCCTCGATCTCGGGCGCGTTCCCCGTGATCACATGGGGCGTCTTTCCGTACGAGAGCGGGGATTCAAAGAACGATGCTAAGTGCGGGTCCGGCGACCCCTCGAGAGAGAGGCCCTTCAGCCGGTGAAACTCGTCGATCAAAACGGCGACAGGCGTCCCCGTAATCAGCGCAGAGCGGGATGGAGCGGACAGCGCGATGCGCAGGGCGCTGAGGGGATCGGAACTTTGCCGGTACTGGTCGAGGAGCTCCCGCGCCCAGGCGGCGTCACGGTCTTCCACGAGCGCCGACAGGCCGTCGAGCGACAGGCCGTCGCGCTGCAGCAGGGATTGTTCCTTTTTCTCAAAGGCGAGCCGCTGGCAGAGAAACTGAGTCAGATAGGTCTGGGAAAAGGGCGTTGCGGACAGCAGCGCGGGATTGACGACGACATAAAAGGGCGATACGCGGTCCTGCCTCCAGAACAGCAGGCCGAAGAGCTGCTTCAGGAGCTCCGTTTTTCCGATGCCCCTGGGACCGGCCACAACGACGCTCCGCGCCGCGTGCGCGCCCGCCTGGAGGACCCGCTGGTAGAGGTCGGCAAGCTCGCTCTGCCTGTCCAAAAAATCTTTTTCCTGAAGCGAACCGAACGGCATAGTTATTAGGAAAACACCTCGATCCTGTTTTTTCCCTTGCTCTTGGCCCGGTAGAGGGCCCTGTCTGCGTTCTCGAGCAAAAGGTCGATCGTGTCGGCGTGCTCGGGATAGCAGACAATGCCGATGCTGGCCGTAAGCGCGCCGCCGGCTTCCTCGGCGCTCCGGGGAAATTCCACGGCCTTGGCCACGCTGGCCCGCAGCCGTTCCCCGATTTCGATTGCAACGGCCTCGTCGGTTTCGGGCAAAATCACCATGAACTCATCCCCCCCGTACCGCGCCACGACATCCATGGACCGGACGGCTCCTAACAAGGCCTCTGCGATGTCTTTGAGCGTCGCATCGCCGAAAAGATGCCCAAACGTGTCGTTGCAATATTTGAACCCGTCCAGGTCCAGCATCAGAAGGCTCAGGTGGTGGCCGTGCCGTTGAGACCGCGCTACTTCATCTTTCAGCCGTTCATACAGGTATCGGCGGTTCAAGAGGCCGGTCAGGGAATCCGTTATCGTCAGCATTTTGAGTTCTTCTGATTTATTATAAAAGACATTCCGCTCGAGGACAACAGCCGCGTGGGTCGCAAAGGACTGGACAAGGCTCAGGTCCTCTTCATCGAACAGCTCGCCGTTTATCTTGTCCGACAGATTGAGGACCCCGATTACGCGATCGTCGATCTTGAGCGGCACGCTGACGAACGACCTTGTCTTGTAGTGCAGTCTGTTTTTCTGCTTGATTCTGGGGTCTTTTTCGAGGTTTCTGACGAGCATCGGCTCGCCGAGTTCCGCAACCTTGCCGGCTATCCCCTCGCCCCGGCTGATCCTGAGCTTTTCCGACACGCCTTCCACCTCGCCTTTTTTCGCCTCCAGGAGCAGATCATCGGTCTCGTTGTCGAGCAGCATCAGGGACCCCTGCTCCGCCTTAAGGAGCTCGGCCGACTTGTCGAGGATCGTGTGGAGCAAGGCTTCGTAATTCCGGATGGATGATATTGCCTTCGTCAGCTCTGAAACCGCGGCGAACTGATTAAACTTCCTGTAGAGTTCCCGGTGCAGGCGATGGTTCTCGATCGAGAGGGCCGTCTGTTTGCAGAAAGCGGTAACGATTTGCACGTCGCCCTCTGCGAGCACTCTGTCGGCAATGCGCAGGATCCCCTCCAGCTTCTGGAACACGACGATGGGGAAAAAATAAAGCGCCCCCGTATCGTTCAGAAAATCCGCGCGCGGGTCCTGTACCGGGTCCGCTGAAAGGACAAACGGCTTGCCGCTGAGGAGGTCCTTCACGATCGAATCCTGCTCGTTGATGCTGATGACCTCGGTCGCCGCTTTGCTCCTTGACAGGCTGTACAGGCTTGCATATCGTCCCTGCTTCCTGTCGAAGGCGAGGACGGCGATACACTCAAGGTCGAGCAGGGAGGCCAGGCGGCGAATCATGTTTTTGTAAATCGATTCCGGCGGCCCGTCCGCGGCGGCGCCCCACATTCCGATAATATCCTTCAGGCCCTCGATTTTTTTTCGGAGCGCCGCGGCTTCCTGCGAGTTTTTGAGAAGTCTGTTCAGGGAGTCCGCCACATAACCGCAGACCTTCCAGGCGTGCTGGAAGCTGGTAAAGGTGAGCGGCGTCGTCACGGAAATCGCGGCAAGGCCGGAAGAATTCAGGAGATTCATATATTCACGGAAATCCTCGTACGAGGAAAACGACCCCTGGCCCAGGATCACCGATTTTTCGCCCAGGTAGTCGATCGGGAGGGCGAAGCTCATGATGCCTGCGTAACACTTAAAGACATCGGGTTTTCCCGTCTGCAGCGTCCGCATCATAAGCGGGAGGCAGTACGATTCGCACTGCGACTTGAAGGTAGGCGACGTGGAGCCGACTGCGTGGCACAGATGAGTTGCGCTCTCGGGAACGAAGATCGGCCGCCCGGTCTGTGAATACAGGCTGAGTGTAAACCCGAGGGACTCGGAAAGGGCGGTGAAGTGGTCCTCCCAGGCTTCACTCGTGAAAAGGTTTTTTAAGAGTTCTCCTGCAGCAGCGTTCAAGAGAGTACGTTCTCCCGCAAGCGTAGCGCTTTTAAAGATGCAATAATCTGCACAATTATACTATTTTAAAAGTAGCATAAGTCAGGTCATGCGTCAAGAAAAATCCTGAATATTTGCGGTGTTCTGGCCGGGATTCATTCGTTGGGAGGTATCGGATTTCTGCCGCTGCCGTGAAAGGGCTGTTATGAAAATACAAAACCGTTTTCCAAAAAAGATCAGGATGCAGGGTCGTTGATTTTAAATTTCAGACGCCCTCCTGTTTAAGGCCCGCCGCGGGAGTTATTTCGTTCTATACTCATAATGATGAGGAGTGTGGACAAGAAAAAAGCCCTCCAAAAAATCGCCGCTGAAATCGCGCGCTGCCCGTTCTGCAAGAAAGGCGGGACAGGGAAGGCCGTGCCGGGCGAGGGGAACCCCGACGCGCATGTCGTCTTTATCGGCGAGGCGCCGGGAAAGGAAGAGGCAAAGGTCGGCAGGCCTTTCGTGGGGAGGTCCGGAAAGTTTCTGCGTCTGATGATGCGCGAGATCGGGCTCGATGAAAATGCGGTCTTCATCACCAGCCCCGGCCACTATCTGCCGCTTCGCGGCGCACCCTCGAAGGAGACGGTCATCCACGGCAGGGAACATCTGTTCAGGCAGCTTGCAGTCATCGACCCGAAAATCATCGTGCTCATGGGCGCCACGGCGTGTCTTGCAATGCTCGACAGGAAAGCGGAGCCTTCCAGGGAGCACGGCGCGATTATCGAGAAAGACGGCAGGAAATATCTCATCACGCTTCACCCGGCCTATGCCATGCGCTTTCCGGAGGGGAAGCGTCAGTTCGTCGAAGACTTTCAGAAATTAAAACGACTGGCCTTCGGGAAGTAAAAGCCCCAGCGCTCATAACGCCGTTGTTTTGAAGGCGGGAGGCTGGTATAATAGGAAAAATCCGAAACGAGAGCGAGAAGTTTTCATGGCTGTTCCCAACATCGATTACAGTCTCTGCCAGGGCTGCGGCGGGTGCGCGGAGGCATTCCCGGAATTCTTTGAAATGCGGGACGATAAGGCGTGGGTCATCAACGCCGGCCGGTTCCGCGAAGAGGACAATCCGGGGGTTCTGACGATTTGCCCCTATTATGCGATTGCACTTGTGTGATTCCTGACAAATTGTGGAGGCCTTTCCGCGGGCGAAAGCCCGCGGCTGCCAAAACGGAACGCTTATGATCCCCTATCCCCGTATAAATCCCGAACTCGTGCGCGTCGGGCCCGTTGCAATCCGGTGGTACGGCCTCATGTATGCCGTGGGGTTTGCATCATCGTATCTTCTGGTAAGGCGCCAGATCAGAAAACTCCCGAAAGGAAAAAAGAGAGAAGGCGCGGTCCCGACGGAGGCATTTCTTGATCCGCTCTATGCGTATCTGGTAATCGGGCTCGTTCTTGGCGCGCGGCTGGGGTATGTGCTGTTTTACGATTTTTCGACGTATGTGAAAGAGCCGCTCGAGATTTTCGCGGTGTGGCACGGGGGCATGTCGTTTCACGGCGGGATGGTCGGCACGCTCGTCGCCGGATTTCTGTGCTGCCGCAAGTACAAGGTGGATTTCTGGTTTGCGGCCGACCTGGTGATCGTCACCGCGCCTATCGGGCTGGCCGCCGGGAGGCTGGGGAATTTCATCAACGGCGAGCTTTTCGGACGGGTGACGAATGTTCCCTGGGCCATGGTATTTCCCGCGGGCGGGCCGCTTCCGCGGCATCCATCGCAGCTCTACGAGCTTGCTCTCGAAGGAGCGGCGCTCTTCACCATTCTCTGGCTGCTCAAGGACAGAAGGCACGCGCCCGGGATGATGGCGGCCCTCTTTCTCATCCTCTACGGCATCTTCCGGTTTCTTGTGGAATTTTTCCGCGAGCCTGACCCGCAGCTCGGGTTCATCGCCGGCCCCTTTACCATGGGGCAGGTCTTGAGCGCGCTCACCATGCTCGCGGGACTCGTTCTGATTTTCTTCAGGAAGCGGGCATCGGCAATCTGAACTCATAGGGGCCGCCAAAGCCGCAGGGAAGGGGGAAGCGAAATGGATCAGTCGGGCAAACATCCAGGAATGACGTCAGCTCATAAGAATGCCGTGAAGATTCGCTGGCTGACACAGGTTTTCTCGGTCGTCCTTTGCAACATCATTTTTTTCTGCTGCGCGGTCGAGGCGGTCAATCCGGCCTCAGGATATACTCCTCTCATCGGCGAGAAAGCAGCCGAGACCGCCGTTGCCATGATCGGCATGCCCTACAAGTACCGGGGTGAAAGCCCCAAGGGGTTCGACTGCAGCGGCCTGGTGCGGTACTGCTTTCTTGCGGCCGGGCTGGACGCGCCGCACGGCACGAAGGCCCTGAAAAGCGTCACCCGCCCCGTCTCCTTCGAGGACATTTGGGAAGGCGATCTGTTGTTCTTCAACGAGCGCGGCAGGGGCAGCTCGCACGTCGGCATCTTCCTGAGCGGCGATCTTTTTGTCCACGCCCCGAGTTCAGGCGGCCAGGTCCGGACGGACAGCCTCAATGACCCGCACTGGGAAAAGTCCTTTGTCGAGGCGCGGCGGTTTCTGTAGCGTTTTGGAAATGTCTCGATTCGTCGAGCGGGAGATCGGGGGAGAGAAGAAACAAATCACTATTATCCGCTGAAGGCTACCTCTTTCTTTTGATAAACTTTTTTTCCACCGCCGGTTTCATGCGTTCTTCCTTGCCCATCTGCACCAGTCCGCTCCAGAGCCCATACAGCAGAACCTGGAGCAGGATCACGATCAGGAACCCCATCCGCATCGCATAACCCATGGAGTCGGCGAGCCGGATCGTTACTTCTTCGATTCTCCGGTAGAGCTGAAGCATGTTGGTCATGGCCATAATGACCGTGACCGCGGCCCCCGCAAGCACGCCTTCGAGGACGGCCTTTCCCTTCGAGGTGTACCCGATCCAAAGGCCGGTGATGAGGCAGGTGAGAAGCGCGACGAGCGCCAGCATGTATATGCCTTCGCTCCCGGCGAGCCAGGGGTGCTCTCCCCGCAGAAACATGCCCACGGTCTGGATGCTGAGGCCCCCGTACGCCTCGCCGAAGGACTGGCCGCTGAAGCGGAGGAAGAGCGCGACGAGAAACATTTCGATCGAGAACTTGACAGCGAAGCTCACACCGACGCTGGTAATGAGCCGCTCGAACTTGAGGCCGGGAACCGTCTGTGGGTCGCCTGTCCTGGCAGCCTCTTTTTCCCCTGCCGTCAGCGCCCTGGCCCTTTTTGCTTTACTCGCTTTTTTGTGCTCAAGAAATTCATAGATGATTGCGTAGAGGATCGGGATGAGGGGAAGGATCTTGTTTATGTACAGGTCAAGCTCACAGGCCTTGCTCAGGGTCACAAGCCCGATGGCGCCGCCGATGGCTATGCTGAAGCTGAGAAAAAGATTTCCCATACGATGGTATTATATCATGGGGAAATTCGTTTTAACAGAAAAATTTAAACTAATTGATTATACAGATAAAATTAGCGTTAGTCCATTCGGCTCAGGATCGCTTACCGTGTTTCCTCGCGGCATAGGCTTCCAGTTCTTTATAAAACTCTCTGCCCATGAACGTCTCAATCGTCTTTTTGAGGCTTTTGTACATCGGCTCGCCGGACGGCTCGGTCATGCACCGGATGTGGTTGAGATAAGGAGTGTCCTGGATGGACACGACCTTCCTTCCGTCCTCAGTGGTGTAAAAGGCGAGGGGGTACTGGACGCAGTCGGCGAACTTGAACTCCTCCCACACCATCCCTTTCCCGATGGCATAGCTGTGCACGCTGCAGTACCGCATCCCTTCCTTGTTGGTATAGATCAGGGAGCAGTCGTTGTTAAAAAGAAGAACGCATCGGAACGGCTTTCCGCCGAAGCTTCTGCGGATCGCCTGGGCCTCGTCTTCATGGATAACGCAGCCCGTGGGGCACTGTTTATCGCAGACGCCCAGGACCCCGCCGTTTTTTTTGATCGCCTCCCGGTTCTCCGGGGATAGATAGGCGAGGATGCCGTCCAGATGTTGTTCCACACGCCGGGCCTCGTCTTCGGGAACGATGCAGGAACGGTAGCAGCACATGGACCTGCAGCCGTATTTTTCAACGTCACAGGTGTAGGGACGGGTGAAAATCTCCGGATTAACGAGTACGGAAGCGATCTCGACGAAGCTGTTTGGGGCTGAAGACATGTTCTGTACCTCCAAAAACCAAAAAGTGGGCGGTTCGCGGTCGCACACGGATATGGTCACGCCCCGATTTTGACGCGCCGCCGCTCCCGGGCGGGGAGCGGTGCTCATATTAAGACACTCGGGCGTCGTTGTAAAGATTTTTTTCCCCGGCGGCCGGTTTTCGCTTGCATTCCCGGCAAAAGAGCGTATAGTGACGCGTCAAAAAACGAGTCCGGAAGATGCAGACGGGCGCCGTTTGGACCCCTTTGAATGTTTCATCGCGCCGAAAAGGCGCGCGCTCGAAAAAAAATGCGGCCGGATCATTTTTATTCTTGACAAAGAGTGGTATTTTTGATAAATGAAAACTAAATTTTGATGTTGTCGGCGCCGTCTGAAATAAAGGCGGATTGGACTCGGACGTTAGCCCTTCCGTGGGAACGGGAGGCGGTGCTCGCGGAGGTCCCGATCAACTCGGGAAGCTGATTCAGCGGGCGGAGAAGGAGGCAAACAGGTTGCACGCGTTGGGCACTCACCTGCTGTTGGAGTTGAGGGATTGCAACCCCAAAACCCTGAGTAACTTGGAGTTCGTACAGGAAACACTCAAAAATGCAGCCCTTGAGGCAAAGGCGACGATAGTCGAAGTCGCTTTTCACGAGTTCAGCCCCTTTGGCATCAGCGGGATGGTCGTCATAGCCGAGTCCCATCTCGCAATCCACACCTGGCCGGAATACGGCTACGCCGCAATAGATGTCTTCACCTGCGGGGACCTGATTGATCCCAGGGTCGCCGCAACATACCTTATAGAAAAGTTCCAATCCAAAGACCCGTCCATAATCGAAATGAAGCGGGGCATCCTTGGCACCAAAAAGCTTCCGCACAAGGTCACTCTGCCGCACAAAGTTGCATTAGAGGGAGATCCGCTCCAGCATGATAGAACCGAAGAGCTACAAGTGGTTCATTGAGTATACGAGCCCCCAGGAAGGCCATATTCACGGGATTCGCACCATCCATTACGCGAGCCAGACGAAGTACCAGAATATGGAGATCATGGAAAGCGGGAGTTATGGCCGGTGCCTCGTCTTGGACGGCAAGATGCAGTCGTCCTTCACCGACGAGTTCATCTACCATGAGGCGCTGGTCCATCCCGCGCTTCTGACCCACCCGAACCCGAAAAGGGTCTTCATCGTGGGAGGCGGAGAAGGCGCGACGCTCCGCGAAGTGCTCCGCCACAAGAGCGTCGAATACTGCATGATGGTGGACATCGACCAGGAAGTGGTGCAAAAGTGCAAGGAACTCCTGCCCGAGTGGCACCAGGGCGCGTTCGACGACCCCCGGACCGACCTTCGGTTCATGGATGCCCGTAAGTATCTGGAAGAAACGTCAGACACGTATGATGCCATCATCATCGATATTTCCGAGCCCGTTGAGGAAGGCCCGGCATACCTCCTGTTTACCCGGGAGTTCTATGAGATCGTGAAGGAGCGGCTGTCCCCGGACGGCACCATTGCACTCCAGGCCGGGACGACCGCCCTGCATCAACTGCTCAATTTCACGGCAGTGGATAAAACGTTGAATTCCGTTTTTCCCGTAGTCGCGCCCTATAACGTGTGCATCCCTTCCTTTGGGCTGCCCTGGGGCTTCACCCTGGCTTCCAAAAACCTCGATCCCAGGAAGTTTTCCCCCAAACAGGTTGATGACATGATCGAGAAACGGATCAGGGGAGAGTGCCGCTACTACGATGGGGTCACAAACCAGGGCATGTATATGCTTCCCAAGCACATCCGCAAGGCGCTGGCGGAGGAAACGAAGATCATTGAAGACAACGCGCCCCTCTTCACCTACCACTAAACGGCCATGAACCACCCTCCCCACCGAATAGAGGACGAGCAATTCCGCACCCCCCTGTTCGACGCGATGGTCAACCTTGCTGAAAGCCGCAAGGTCTCCTTCCACACCCCCGGACATAAGAGCGGCAAGGGCATATCCACCCGTTTCCGCAAATTCGTGGGGCCGCGCATCTTTTCCATCGACCTCACGACCCTCGACGAGGTCGATTCTCTCCAGAACCCCACCGGCGTGATCAAGGAAGCCCAGGAGCTCGCCGCACGGGCCGCCGGCGCCGACCGCTCCTATTTCCTCGTGAACGGCACCACGGTGGGCAACCACGCCATGGTCGCGTCCGCCACGGGACCCGGAGACAAGGTGCTGATCGCCCGGAACTGCCACCGGTCGGTCCTGACCGGGCTCATCATGAGCGGGGCGCAGCCGGTATTTTTTCAGCCGACCTTTGACCGCGACCTCAAGCTGACGCTGAATGTGACCTTTGAGGCCGCAAAAAAGGCCATCGACGCAAATCCCGGCGCGCGGGCGCTCCTGATTACCAGCCCGAACTACTACGGCCTCTGCGCCGATATCGAAAAGATCATCCCCTATGCCCATGAAAAAGGGCTTATCGTCTTCGTGGATGAGGCCCACGGCCCGCATCTCAAGTTTAATCCGAAGCTGCCCATCTGCGCGCTCGAAGCGGGGGCCGACCTCTGCGTCCAGTCCACGCACAAGATCGTGGGCGGCATGACCCAGGCTTCCATGCTCCATGCCAGGGCAGGCAGGGTCAACATCGACGACGTCACAAACACGCTCAAACTCCTCCAGACCACGAGCCCGTCCTATATCCTTATGGCCTCACTCGACCTTGCGCGCATGCAGATGGCCACGGAAGGGAAAAAGCTTCTGAACCGCACCATCAAGCTTGCGGAAGAAGCGCGGGCGGCAATCAACAACATCTCAGGCATCACCTGCTTTGGCAAGGATCGCGCCCGGCAGTCCGGCATGGCGGATATGGACGTAACCAAGCTCACCATCACGGTCTCGGACATGGGGCTTTCGGGCTACTACGTGTCCCAGGCCCTGAACAACCGTTTTGACATCCAGGTCGAGATGGCGGATCCTTTTCACGTGCTCGTCATCGTCTCGATCGGCGACCGGCAGGACGATCTCCACCGGCTGGTGGAAGCGCTCAAGGTGATATCAGCCGAGACAGGGCTCCAGGGCGCGCTCCTTCCTCTGGACAAGGTCCGCCCCCCGCTTCTTAACAACCGCTTCGCCATGACCCCGCGCGATGCTTTCTATTCTGACAGCGAGCTCGTTGATGTCCGCGATTCCTCGGGCAGGGTGGCCACCGAGATCGTGACCGTCTACCCTCCCGGCATCCCGCTGCTGGTCCCCGGCGAAGAGATTTCCCCGGAAGCCCTCGATTATCTCAAAAACATGGCCGGACTCGGCGCGATCATCGACGGGCTGAACGAAAACAATTCTCTCGTGCGCGTGGCTAAGACATAGCGCCAAATCCTCCCGACCCTGATCATATTTGTTTTCTGAACTCGCGGAAATACCTTACTCGCGAGGGGCAGGCAACGTCGTTCTGCGTGGAAAGAGAAAAATTCGGGGCGCTGGTTCCCTCCCGCGCTTTTCCGATTGACGTGGTCACGGAAAAACAACGCGATCGTGGAGAATCAACGTCCCGAATTTTACTTCATGCTTTTGCCCTATGGGCGCCTTCTCCCGGCGCACACACTTCTGTTTCATCCACCGCCAGTCCATGCACATACACCATCTGTCCGCCGAGCCAGCCGGATACGATGATGAAGAGCACGCCGATGATGGAGAGAACAAGCGGGGCCGTTGCGTCAGGAGCGCCCGTCCGGAGATACAGGTTGACGATGAACAAAATAAGCGCCGCCACGTTGATGAGCATATGCCACAGCGCTATTTTTTTCACCCGTGAGGCTTTCAGGTCCA
>DASWAB010000259.1:0-12835 GCA_036391375.1 Nitrospirota bacterium | reverse complement strand
AATTAAATTTAAAAACCCTAACCATTTCGGAACAAGCCATTTTGTTTTGATCTAACGCGGCTTTTTTAATGCTCGCGCCGTTTGCCGTGCGCCCCTCAAGGCCGGAATAAAACAGCGCTTTAAAAATGGGCGTCAATGGCCCATATTTTCAGCATCATAATTTTATGCATTAGCTTCCGCGGAGCAGACGGGTCCGCTTTAAGGCAAAAAGCGCCGGGGCGGGCGCTCATGATGCCGCGTCATTTTTTTACCCTGTGACAGATGAAACACTGTTCTTTCGGAGGATGGTTCGCTTTCAGGGGGGCGCGCTTTTCCGGGGCGTGACATTCCCCGCACGCGGCCGGGGTCGTCGCGCCTTGATGAAGCTCGTCGGAAGGTATGAACGGGACTTTGGTTCTTGTGGAAAGAAAAAAGAGCGCGGTCAATACCGCAGCGGCGACAACGGGAAAAACGAAATTTTTTTTCATGACCCCCCCCCGGAATCCGCAGCACGCACGCCCTACTCCACCACCCAGACGGCGCAGTTTTTGGCCTGATGGATAAGACTGCTCGACGTGCTGCCGAAGAGAAACTCCTCGGCCTTGGATTTATGCTGCCGCCCCACGACCACGGTGCAGCATGTGCGGTCGCACCGGATCTCGAGGATCGCGTCCGACAGCGACTTGCCCTCCCCCACGCAGGAGCGAACGCGGACCTTGTCCTCGGGGAATCCGGACTGGATCAGGATCTGCCGGTACTTCTCGAGCATTTCGTTCGCCGAGTCGAGCGACTCACTGGTCCAGGCGCTCATCTCTTCACCGGTCTCGAAGAAATCCTCCTCGGGCCCGGGGATAACGCTGAGGAGCGTGACCGCGAACCCCGGAAGTCCGCCGAGGAGTTCGGCAACGTAGAGCACGGCGCGTTTTGATCCCTCGCTCCGATCGACGGCGATGAGAAGGTGTTTGTCCTTCATCGCAGGATTCCCGGTCTCCATGGCGACGCTCCTTTCATTCCGCACTCCGCAATCAGCTCCTCCCTCGCCTCGCCGAGGTCTTCGAGCAGTTCCCCCGTTTCCTCGTAATACACCGGCGCGCTCACCGAAAAGTGCATCAGAACCCGGTTCAGTTTTTCGGGAATGTAGGGGAAAATCTTTTTGAGGTTGTTCACGCGGTTGCGGAACACGATGTTGACGTCGTCCTCGGTCAGGCGGTCAAGCAGCGCGGGGTTGTCGCGGAGCAGCCCGTGCGTGGTGATATCGCCCCGCCCCGTGACAAAGAGCAAAATGTTGCCGAGGCCGAAGAGATCGTACCCGAAGCGGCTCTCGCCGTGGCGGTAGTTGAAATCGAAATCGATCCACCGGTAGCGGTTGGTCCCGGCGTCCTTGATGAGGTGGTCGCGCCTGATGTCGCCGTGTTTCTCGTCGTTCTCGTGCAGAAAACGGATGGCCTCGATAATGCCGATCACCTCGTCAAGCAGCGCGGGGTAGTGGTTGAAAAAATAATCCCGGTGGTCCTTGCCTGTCCCGATCGTGAGTTCGCCCAGGGTTTTGCCCCGGATGTAGTCCAGGACCCGGAGCTCGTTTCCCTCCGCGCCGGAAACCGTCCTGCCCTGCATGAAATCCGGCCTGCCGCGCACCAGTTCGAGGATGCGCGCTTCTTTCCGGGGGCTGCGCACGCATTCGAACACGTAACTGCCGATCCTGGCCTGGAACCGTTCCTTGAAGACCCACTTCAGGATCTTGACCTCGCCGGTCAACAGGTTGCGGGCGCGCTTGACCCAGAACTTCTGCTCGTCGTCAAGACCGAACCTGCCCTCCCGCTCGTTGTTCCGGACAAAGTACGGCACTCCGTCCAGCACCACCACGTCGTCGTAGTCCACGCGGAAAAAATCCGAGGTGTCCTTCACCCGCGCGCGCTTCGGCACCCGCTCGCGCGGGACCCATTTCCGGATCATGCGCAGGAGCTCTTTTTCGGTATATGGCCCCCCGGCCTTCATCCCTCTTTCTCCGTGCCGCTATCATCATTATACCAGTTTCGATTGCGGATTTCTCTTGACTTTTCGGGCAAAGAAGGCTACTTTTTACAATAAAGTTTATCCCTGCCTGGAGCAGAGGACCGCGGACGGAGGGTCTCGATCACATCATGACGTACCAGATAAAACTGGAGATCTTCGAAGGTCCCATGGACCTTCTCCTGCACCTCATCAAGAAACACGAACTCGACATCTATTCCATTCCCATCGCCCTCATCACTCAGCAGTACCTGGAATACCTCGAACTCATGAAGAGCCTCGACATGGAGATCGCAGGCGATTTTCTCGTCATGGCCTCGACGCTCACGCACATCAAGTCCAGAATGCTGCTGCCCGAAAGCGCCGAGGGAGAGGTGGATGACGGGGCCGATCCGCGGGCCGAACTCATCCGGCGGCTCCTGGAGTACAAAAGCTTCAAGGAGGCCGCTGCTTCTCTCGAGGAGAAAGAAGAGGCGTGGTCGCGGGTGCACACGCGGACGCCAGAAGACGCGCCCGATGTCCCGGCGGCCGACGACGAACCGCTGCTTTTCGACTTCCATCTCTTCGACCTGCTTGCCGCGCTCAAGGACGTCATGGCGCGCGTCCCCGACGCCGCGTTCGAGGTCACGGCGGAGGCCGTGTCCATTACCGAGAAGATATCGCTCATTCTCGCCCGGCTTGAGGCGGTGGACAGCATGCTGTTCGCCGAGCTCTTCGAGGGGAGCGCCAGCAAGCCGCAGGTCATCGGCACGTTTCTGGCGGTGCTCGAGCTTATCAAGACGCGGGTCGTGAAGGTGGTGCAGATCGAGCAATTCGGCGCCATCCGGATCATGAAGTCCGTGCGGGAAATGCGAAGCCGCGACACGGCCACGGGAAACCTGTTCGGGTAAATCAGCAGATCGTTTGAACGTTTGAGTGTTTAAACATTCGAACAATCAAACACTCGAACAATAAAACGGTGCTTATGAAGCCCGACATCAAGGCGCTGGCGCAGCAGAAAAAATTCGGCGAGATAGAAACGGCGGTCTATGCCGACCGATCGCTCATCGGCGAGCTCGCAGCGCTCCTGGGTGAAAAGAACGGCGACATCCGTTCCGGCGTCCTGAACCTCCTGTCGCGCGTGGGGTTCGACTATCCGCAGGACACGAGGCCGCACCTCCCGACGCTGACCGCGCTGCTCGATGACCCGGACCTGTTCATTAAAATCGACGCCGCGAACGCCGTCGGCAACCTGGGCTTCAGCTTCAAGGACGCGGCTGCGAAGGCAGCGCCGAAATTAAAGTCGCTCCTCGATCACGAGCAGAGCTTGGTCCGTCAGGAGGCGGCTTACGCCCTCGGCAACATCGGCTTCGCCCATACGGACCTGGTAAAGGACGCCGTCCCGCGCCTGATTCGCATGCTCGAGCAGGGAGACGATGACGAGCGCGAGGCGGCCGCTCATGCCCTGGGCAAGGCGGGCATCAACGCGCCGGAGCTGATCCGCGGCATCCTCCCCAAGCTCGTTGAAGTGCTCGAATTCTCGAAAGAAGCCACCTGCGGGGGCGTGCTCTTTGCTTTGGGCGCCATAGGGCTTCATTACCCGGAGGAGGTGGCGGGTCTGGTGCCGAGGCTTATGCAATATCTCGACAGCGGCCACGTGAACGCGGTCAAAAACGCCGTTGCGGCGCTCGGAAACATCGGAGGTTCAAACCCCGAACTCGTGAAGGCCGCCGTGCCGAAGATCCGAAAGATACTCGAGACCGCGACCGACATCGATGTAAGGATGAACGCCAAGGTGGCGCTGGGAAGGCTCGGCGACCCCTCGGCGATGTAACTGACTTTAAACCGTTCGAGTGTTTGAGGGTTTAAACGTTTAAACATTGAAATGTTCAAACATTCGAACGCCCGAACGTTTTTTTGACTGCGAGGTTTTGACTTGGAAGATCAAGAACTGAAATCGGCAATCGAGGCGCTGCTCTTTGTGGCGGGTTCTCCTCTCTCCCTCGACAGGATGAAGAGCACCTTCGATGAGGTGCCGTCGGAGCGGTTAGAAGCGCAGATCGAGGCGCTCAGGCGGGACTATGACGGGCGCGGCGCCGGCCTCATGGTCGCCGAAGTGGCGGGCGGATACCAGCTCGCGACGCGGCCGGAGCATTTTTCATGGATACGAAAATTCAAGTCCGTGAAAGCCTCCTCAAAGCTTTCCCGGCCCGCGCTTGAGACGCTCGCCATCGTGGCCTACAAGCAGCCCGTCACCCGGACCGAGGTGGAAGCCATCCGCGGCGTGAACGTCGGCGGCATCATGAGGAATCTCATGGAGCGCCGCCTGGTGAAGATCGTGGGCAAGAAGGACGTGCCGGGCAAACCCATGCTCTACGGCACGTCTCCGGAGTTTCTTCAGTATTTCGGGTTGAAGGACCTTTCCGCCCTTCCGACGCTCAAGGAGTTCCAGGAGCTCGAGGCCGGCGAAGAGGTCATGGAAGAGGTCCCTCTCGGCGAAGGAGAGCATGCGGACTCGCCCGGGCCGGAGGAGACGACCGCAGAGGAAACGGTGTCCGCGGAGACGGCTGAAACGGTTTCGGCGGTCTCAACAGAGGAGAACACAGGAGGATGATAGAACTCCAGGACGCCCTGCGCAGGAAAGAGATCTGGGCCGTCGGCGGCGGCAAAGGCGGGATCGGGAAAAGCCTGATCACCGGCAACATCGGCATATCCCTCGCACGCCTGAGAAAAAAGGTCCTGCTCGTGGACGCCGACCTCGGTGGCGCGAACCTGCATACGACGCTGGGCATCGGCGTGCCCGAAATGACGCTGTCCGATTTTTTAAGCCGGCGCGTGGAAAACATCCAGGACGTCATCATCAAGACGAACATCCCGAACCTCTCCCTCATCAGCGGGGCGCAGGACTTTCTCGACGCGGCCAACCCCAACTTCAGCCAGAAGACGAGGCTCCTGCGGCACCTGGAAACCCTCGACGCCGACTATATCCTCCTCGACCTGGGCGCGGGGACGTCGCAGAACATTCTCGACTTCTTCCTCTTCTCGGACCACGGCATCCTTGTCGTCCTGCCCGAGCCGACGGCCATCGAGAACGCCTACCGGTTCGTCAAAAGCGCTTTCTACCGCAGATTCAGGAAGGTCGTGGCGAACCAGAACGTCAAGGACCTGATCGACGCCGCCATGGACCAGAAGAACGCCATGGGCATCCGCACGCCCTACGACCTCATCGAGCGCGTAAAGCAGATGGAACGCGAGGTGGGCGAAATCCTCGAACTTGAAGTGATGAAGTTCAAGCCCAAGCTCGTCGTGAACCAGGTGAGAACCAAGAACGACATCCAGATAGGGTTCTCGATGAAAAGCGCCTGTCAGAAATACTTCGGCATCAACCTGGAATACCTGGGGTATGTGGAATACGACGACTGCGTGTGGCAATCCATCCGAAGCAAAAAACCCCTGGCCATCGAATATCCCTATTCGCGGCCGTCCCGGTGCATCGAGCGGATCGTCCACAACCTGCTCAGAAAAGAGCAGCTTTCGCTCAGTCTGTTGTATTAGGCGGTGATGGTATGATTAAAAAAATAGAAGACCTGAACTATTACGAACTGCTGGAGATCAAGCCCACAGCGACCACGCAGGAGATCCTCCGGGCCTATGAACGGGTCCGGCGGGTATACGAGCCCAACTCCGTGGCGCTCTACTCGCTTTTCACCCCCGAGGAGACCGCCGCGATCCATCAACGGATTGAAGAGGCGTATCGCACCCTTGTATACGAGAGCAACCGAAAGCGATACGACGCGATGCTCAGGGAGCAGCACGAATTCCCGGAACTCCCGCCCCTCCCCCCCGAGCAGGGCGATCTGCCCCTGACGGTCCCTCCGGCGGCCGCTCCGCGGACGGAGCTGCCCCGGCTTGCCGACGACAGGGAATTCAGGCTGCCTCATGCGGAAGAACCGCCCCAGGAGGCGCCGTCTCACCGGGAAGCCTCTCCGCCTGCCGAGCCGGTTTCACAGTTTATCGCCGAATTCACCGGCCCCGCCATCAAGATGCTGCGGGAACAAAAAGGCATGACGTTGCGGCGCGTTGCGGACATCACGAAGGTGAGCCTCCGCTATCTCGAATTCATCGAAGCGGAGACCTACGAGAAACTGCCGGCGCGGGCGTACATCCGGGGGTTCCTGACGCTCTACGCAAAGGCCCTGGGCTGCGACTCGGAGCGGATGGTGGGGGATTACATCAAGCGATACGATGCGGCAACGGGATATCCGCATTCACTGCGCAAGAAACCTCTTTGAGCGCGGGCCCGATCCTGTGGCATTCAGTTATCATAGCTGCGATTGCTCCTCATTCCCCTTCACTGCGCTTGCATGCCCTCACCAGTCTCATCCGTTGCCCTTCCCGAGCTCCCTTTCCTTCCAGATCACATAAATCGCGGGATAGATAACGAGTTCGAGAATGGTCGAGGTCACGACGCCGCCGACCATGGGAGCGGCAATCCGCTTCATCACGTCCGCGCCCGTGCCCGAGGAGAACATGATCGGCACGAGGCCCGCAAGAATCACCGACACCGTCATGATCTTGGGCCGGATGCGCTTGACCGCGCCCTCCATGACCGCGTCTTCGATGTCCCGGAGCGAGTTGATCCTTCCTTCCTGGCGCCAGCGGTGGTAGGCGAGTTCGAGGTAGAGGAGCATCACGATGCCGGTCTCGGCGTCCAGGCCCGCCAGCGCAATCACGCCCACCCAGACCGCGGTGCTCATGTGGTAGCCTAAAAGATACAGGAGCCAGACCGTGCCCACGAGCGAAAACGGCACGGCCAGGAGCACGATCGCGGTCTTGAGCCAGGACTCCGTATTGAGATAAATCAAAACGATAATAATAAGGAGCGTGAGCGGGATGACGTAGAAGAGCTTGGCCTTCACGTTCTCCATGTACTCGTACTGGCCGCTCCAGCGGAGCGAGTACCCCGTCGGGACCCTGACCTTTTCCGCTATCGCTTTTTTCGCCTGTTTCACGTACCCGCCGAAGTCGCTTCCTGCTATGGAGAGCGTGACCGCAGCCGTGAGCCTGCCTCCTTCGCTCTGGACCATGCCGGGGCCGCGGGTTACTTTTATGTCCGCAAGCTGGCCGAGCGGCACCTGGGCGCCGCCCATGGCCGGCACGAGCACGCGCTTGAGCTTCTCGATGTCGTCCCTGAGCTCCCTGCCGTACCGGATGTTCACCGGATAACGCTCCCGGCCCTCGACCGTGGTCGTGAGGTTCATGCCCCCGATGGCCGATTCGATCACTTCCTGCACGTCCTCGACTAAAAGGCCGTAGCGGCTGATCTCGTCGCGATTGATGTCGAAATCGAGGAAGTAGCCTGTGTTCGCCCGCTCGGCGTACACGCTCCGCGTGCCCGGCACGTCACGCAATGCCTGCTCGAGGTCCAGTCCGATCCGCTCTATGCCGTCAAGGCGCGGACCGAAGATCTTGATGCCCAAAGGCGTCCGTATCCCGGTCGAGAGCATGTCGATCCTTCCGATAATGGGCATGGTCCAGGTGTTGGCCACGCCGGGCATGGCAAGGGCGTTGTCCATTTCGTCCCGGAGGTCCTCCCACTTCCTGAACTGCGGCCGCCACTCCCTCATGGGCTTTAACGTCACGTTCGTCTCGACCATTTCGAGCGGCGCCGGGTCGGTCGGCGTCTCCGCGCGGCCCGTCTTGCCGAACACGCGCTCCACCTCAGGGAACTGCTTGATGATGCGGTCCTCGGCCTGCAGGACCTCCGTCATGGTCGTGATCGACGCAGCCGGAAGCGACGACGGCATGAAGAGAAGCGTCCCTTCGTACAGGGGCGGCATAAACTCGGAGCCCAGCCTTGAAAACGGGAAGACCGTGACCGCGACGACAATGATTGCGAGGATGATCACGAGCTTCCGGAACCGGAGCGCAAACTCGGCGGCCGGGTGGTAGACCTTGATGAGGAAGCGGCTCACGGGGTTGTCGTCTTCGTGCCGGATTTTTCCCTTGATGAGGAGCGTCATCAGGACGGGCGTCAGCGTAATGGCGAGAAAACTCGCGAACAGCATGGCGAAGGTCTTGGTGTAGGCAAGGGGCTTGAAGAGCCTCCCGGCCTGCTCTTCGAGCGTAAAGATGGGAAGGAACCCCACGGTGATCACGAGAAGAGAGAAAAAAAGCGACGGTCCCACTTCTTTTGCCGCGTTGATGATGACATCGACACGCGAGCCGTGGACCCGGCCGCCGCGCTCCCATTCCTCCAGTTTCTTGTGCGCGTTCTCGACCATGATGATCGAAGCGTCCACCATGGCGCCGATGGCGATCGCAATGCCGCCCAGGCTCATGATGTTCGAGCTGATCCTGAGATAGTACATGCAGATGAACGAGATCAGGATGGCGACCGGGAGCGTCAGGATCACCACGAGGGCGCTCGGCAGGTGGAACAGAAACACGATGCAGACCGCGGAGACCGCAATGCCCAACTTGATCACCTCGGCGCGCAGCGTCTCGACCGAGCTCCGGATGAGCTCGGACCGGTCGTACGTTGTGACGATCTTCACCCCTTCGGGGAGCGTGGGCGCTATTTCCCCCATCCTCGCCCTGACCCGGTCGATCACGTCGAGCACGTTCTCGCCGAACCGGACTACGACGATGCCGCCCACGGTCTCGCCCTTGCCGTCGAGGTCGGCCGCCCCGCGCCGGATCTCGGGCCCGAGCTGCACCTGGCCCACGTCTCCGAGCAGGATGGGCGTGCCGCGCTCGTTCGTGCCCACGCTGATTTTCTCGATGTCGGACTTGTCGCGGAGGTAGCCGCGGCCCCGCACCATGTACTCCCTGCCGGACCATTCGACCACTCTGCCCTCCACGTCGCGGTTGCTCCTGCGGACCGCGTCCATGACCTTTGCAAGCGGAAGTTTGTACGCGGCGAGCCGGTTCGGGTCCACGGTGATCTGATACTGTTTTACGAACCCGCCCACGGAGGCGACTTCGGACACGCCGGGCACGGATTCGAACGCATACTTGAGCGTCCAGTCCTGGAGCGAGCGGAGCTGGGAGAGGTCGTGTTTTCCGCTCTCGTCTTCGAGCGCGTACTGGAACCCCCAGCCCACGCCCGTCGCGTCGGGGCCGAGCTGCGGCGTCACGCCCGCGGGGAGCCTGCCCTGCACGCCCTGCAGGTATTCGAGCACGCGGCTCCTGGCCCAGTAGATGTCCGTGCCGTCCTCGAAGATCGCGTACACGAACGAGGTCCCGAGGAACGATTTTCCGCGCACCGCGCGCACCTTGGGCGCGGCAAGGAGCGTCGAGACGATGGGATAGGTGATCTGGTCCTCGACGAGATCCGGACTCCTGCCCGGCCATTCGGTGTACACGATCACCTGGGCGTCCGAGAGGTCCGGGATCGCGTCGAGCGGCGTGTGGTACACGGCCCAGATGCCCCAGAGCGCGAGGAAACCAACGACAAGGAAGACGAGAAACTTATTGCGGGCCGACAGTTCAATGATTTTGGATAGCATTTTTCAACCAGTTTTTAGTTCTTCGTTTTAAGTTTTGACTCAACACTCATAACTCAACACTCAAAACCGGGTTATTGTCCTGTCCGGAGCTGGCTCTCCGAGTCGATCAGGAAGTTGCCGGAAGTCACGACGCGCTCACCCTTCCTGATCCCTTTGAGAATTTCCACGTAGTCGTCCCCGCGCACCCCCAGCGTCACCTGCCGCATCTCGTAGACGCCGGGCTTCTTTTCGACATAGACGATCTGGCGCGCCCCCGAATCGAGCACGGCCTCGCGGGGGATCGCCAGACGGGCCCCGGGCGAGATGTTGATCTCGACGTTCGCGAACATCTCGGGCTTGAGCATGAGACCCGGATTTTTGACCGAAAGCCGGACCTTCACGGTCCGGCTCACCGGGTCCAGCATGGGATAGATGTAATTCACCGACGCATGCAGCGCCCCCCCGGACTGGTATGGCAGGGTCGCCTGCGCCGTCTGGCCCGCCCTGACCAGCGGCACCTCGTATTCATAAATGTCCGCCATGATCCAGACCGAGGACAGGTCCGCGATCTTGTACAGGTTCATTCCCGGCGTGATATAGGCGCCTTCGAGCACCATCTTTTCGAGCACGATGCCGCTCTGCGGCGCTTCGAGCACCATCTCCGTCTTGGGCTTTCCGGTCTTTTCGAGCTCGGCAATCTGCTCGTCCGTAATGTCCCAGAGCTGCAGCCGCCGCTTCGCCGATTCCAGCAGGTCTTTGCGCGAGGCTTCCGCCTCGGGCATGGCCGTTTGTCCGGATTTTTGCGCTGATCGCAGCGCCAGCAGGTACTCCTCCTGCGCGGTCACGAGGTCGGGGCTGTAGATCGACAGGAGGGGCTGGCCCCTCACGACCTTCTTGCCGGTGTAGTCGACGTAGAGTTTCTTCACCCAGCCCGCGATCTTGGTGTTCACATAGGCCAGCCGCGTCTCGTCAGGCTCCACCTTTCCCACGGTCCTGATCCGCTTGTCGAGCGAGCGGTATTCGGCGCGGGCGGTCCGCACGCCGATGAGCTGCACCTTGTCCGGAGAGATCGTGATCACGGACGGCGGCGCTGCCTCTGCTTTTCCTTGTTCCCTGCTGCTTGACCCTTGCCCCTTGCCCTCGGATGCCTGTCCGTGCTGATGCCCCGCATGGTCCTGAGGCCACGCGGCTCCCGCGAAAATCAGGACCAGCGCAAAAGCAGCGGCAAAGGCGCCGCGCGTATTCCATACTCCGCGCTCCGCGTTCCGCGCTCCGGATTTTCTACTCATGTTCTTCTCCCGTAAGTTCCCCCAGCATGGACATGTTCCTGTTCAGGTTCACAAGCTCCTCCTGCTGCATCAGCTCATACCTGAGCAGGGTGTTCTCGCTGTCTAAAAGCGACATGAAGTCGGTCTTGCCCACCTGGTAGTTGGACGTGGCGGACTGCAGCGAAAGCCTCGCCTGCGGGATGATGCCCGCCTCATAGAGCTGGACATGGTGCTCCGAGGTCCTGACCGCCGAATAGATCTCTTTCACCCGGGCGAGCGTTTCAAGCCGCGAGGCCTCGTAGTCATACCGGGACGAATGGAGGTCCGCGGAAGCCGCGCGGACGCCCGTGGTTTTGTTCCAGAAATAGAGCGGCACTTTGAGCATCACGCTGGCCTGCCACACGTCCGGCCGTTCGCCCCGCGTGAACCACCCCCCGGAGACCACCATGTCCGGCAGGAACTCCCGCTTGCTGAGCGACAGCTCCTCTTCGCTCTGCTCCACCATGCGCCGCCGCCCTTCCAGCACGGGAGAGCGTTTCAGCGCCATCGCGGCAAGCTCGTCCACGCTCCGGTCAAGGGAGCCCGCGGTCAGGTCCGCCGGCTTCCCGAGCGGCGAGAGCGGGTTGCGGCCGGTGAGCTTGCAGATCAGGGCCGCCTGGGCGTCCTTTTTCTGCTCCTGCTCGGCGACCCGGTCGAGAAGCATCGAGACTTCAAGCTGGGCGCGGAGGATGTCCTGCTGCATGCCCTGTCCTGTCGCGTAGCGCGTCTCGGCGATGCGCTCGAAATTTTTCATCAGCTCTTTTGTCCGGTCCAAAATGTCGGCGGACTTATACGCAAGGTAATATTCATAATACGCCGTTCTGAGGCTTGCGAGCGCCCTGAGCTTTGTCTCGCGGACCGTTTCCTCCGTCCGCGCCGCTTCCTTTCCCGCTATGCGGCCCCGGGCCCCGAGCTTGCCCGGGAAGGGGACCTCCTGCGAGAAGACCACGCCCTGCATGCTCATGTCTTCCCTGCCGACGCTCCACGTGAACGGCGACCCGACGTTCTGGACCATATAGCCGATCATGGGGTCCGGCAGGGCCGAGGCAAGGGACTTCTTCTCGTCCGCGGACTCCGCCTTTTTTTGCGCCATGAGAATTTCGGGATTGTTCTGCAAGGCCTCCTGCTCGAGGTCCTTAAGCGTGATGAGGGGCTCTTCTGCAAGCGCGGGGAGCGGGAGAATCATAATTCCTATGAGAAATACGAGCAGCTTAATCTGCATTATCCCTCCTCGACCTGGTAATTGCAAAGTACAGACCATTACGTAATATTATTTTCCTGCAATAAATCAATATGTTATAAGCATAAGAATGGATCGGGCGCGATGTCGGTGAAGCCTCTGCTTTACACCGTGTAGTAAATGATACAGCCTTTTAAGAACAGCTTTTAGTGTTACGTTTTTTAGCCGGCGAAAAACTCAAAACTGTCATTAATAATTGTATCAGAAAGGACGGTGAAATAAAGCGGGAGGAATATAGTAGGAAATAGCGACAGCGGCTATGAATTTTTGGCGTGGGTTTTGAATTAAAAAACTGAAAAACTCGAAACTATTTTTTCTGCTTTGACTGGGACAGGCTTTCAAGAAGGAACGCGATGAATACGCCCGCGAAGAGGCTCAGGACGCCTGCCAAGGCCACGTTCAGTTTTATTTTTGGCCTTGATTTCCGCTCGGCGGGAACAGCGCGGTCCACAACCTGTATCGTGGTGTTGATGGATTTCTCTTTCATGATCTCGGTGAGGGCCGCGACATAGTAGTTCGCCATCTCGGCGGCAAGCTTCGGGTCCTTCCATTCAACGATGATGGAAAGAGCCCCGCTCTTGTCTTTCTTGAATTCGGCGGCGTTTTTGAGGAGATATTTTACCGCCTCCTCCAGGCGGGGAGGGTCCTCGGGGTCCTTCCAGGCGCCCTTTGCCGCATCCCATTTGCTCTGATAGAACACGTGGATGAGGTCGAACCGTTTGATCACCATCTCCGCGATGGTCCTGCTTTTCAGGAACACCAGCATCTTGTCCGCCGGCGTCGATAAGCCGCTTACGCCCAGGGTGCCGGCGAGCGCCCCGGCCATGGGG
>DASWAB010000258.1:0-2949 GCA_036391375.1 Nitrospirota bacterium | reverse complement strand
GCCGCTTGCCTTCTCCGGCGCGCGCGAGTCTGAAATTTCGCGCAAACACCGCGTCATCAGGGAGGGCGCGCACGGCAGGATCGTTTCCATCGCGGGCGGCAAGCTTACCACCTACCGGAAGATGGCGAGGGACGCGGTGGACGCGGCGTGCCGGACGCTCGGCAGGAGCGCAGGCTGCGTGACCGACAAGAGGCCCCTGCCCGGCGGCCTTCCCATGGTCTTTGAGGATTATATAAGCGAGGCCGTGCCCGAGCTCTCGGCGCGCCACCATATCCCGCCGGAGACCGCGCGCCATCTCATCGGCGTTTACGGGGCAAGGGCGGAGCGGGTGCTTGGACTTGCCGATGAGGACCCGGACCTGCGCGCCGCCATCTCGCCGGAGAGCCGCGACCTCTACGCGCAGGCGCTCTATAGCGTGACGGAAGAGGGCGCGCGGACGCTTTCCGATATTATTCTCCGCAGAATGCCCCTCGGCATCACGGCCACCCGCGGCCTCGAACAGGCGGAGAAGATCGCCGGGCTTGCGGGAAGGGAACTGGGCTGGAGCGGGGACGAGCGGCGGCACCAGGTGGAGGAATTCAAAAGGTCGTTGCGCAAGGAGACCGAGTGTCTCACGGGAAAAGACGCAGCGCCTGACAGGAGGGAGCCATGATCGCGGTAAACTGGGCGCACGTGCATCTTATGATCAATCACTTTCCGGTAATCGGTATTTTTCTGGCCATCCCCCTGCTGCTCTACGGCGTGCAGGCAAAGAGCGAAGAGATCAAGAAGACGGGCCTCGGCGCCTTTGTGCTTCTTGCGCTTCTTACGATTCCGGTCTACTTCACCGGCGAGGCCGCCGGTGATTTCATAAAAAATAAGAACCTGCCGGGCGTGACCGAGGGGGTTATCGGCAGCCATGAGGAGGCCGCGGACCTTTCCCTGACGCTGATGGAAGCGCTCGGGATAGCAAGCCTTGCGGGCCTTTTTTTCGCGCGCCGCTCCGGCGCGGTCCCGAAATGGCTGATCGTGGTCGTGCTCATCATGTCGCTTGCGACGGCCGTTGTTACGGGGTATACGGCGAATCTCGGCGGACAGATACGGCATACGGAGATACGGTAAGGTAAATAAGAGCATTCCTCACTATTCCATGCAGCAAACCATCCGACAACAGGTCTTCTCCCTTGCGCTCCCCGTGGTCCTATCGAGCCTTCTTCAGCGGGCTGTCGGCATCATCGATATCTTTCTCGTCGGCGGGCTGGGCGCTTCGGCCATCGCAGCGGTGGGGATCGCGCAGGTCATGGTGTTCGTGGCGATGAGCGTGTCCTGGGGCATCAATGTCGGCGCGACCGTCCAGGTCGCGCAGCTCTGGGGCGCGGACAGAAAAGGCGACGCGGGGCATGCCGCTTACCAGGCCATGCTGATGGCGGCCGGAGCGGCGGTTCTCATCATGGTCCTGGGACTCTCGTTCGGCTGGAAAATAGGCTCTCTGCTCGGCGCAGCGGACGATGTGCGGGGAATCCTTTCCGATTATTCGAGGATCATCTTCTCCTTCATCCTTTTTACGATTTCCATCAACGTGCTGTCCGGCATCATGCACGGCGCGGGCGATACCAGGACGCCGTTGTATGCCATTCTTCTCGTGAATGTTCTTCACGTCGTGGTCGCCTATCCGCTCATTTACGGCTATTTCGGAATGCCGAAAATGGGCGTCAAGGGCGCGGCCATCGCGATCGCAGTATCCGAATTCGCCGGCGCCTTGTTCCTTTTCATCCGGTCACTGCACAAGCGGTACATCGTCGTCAGTCGCTCCATTGAGACAAAGTATGCGGCCATGACGCTCAAGCTGGGATATCCCATTTTCATAGACCGGCTGCTCCAGAACCTGGGGTCGATGACGTTCGCCAAAGTCGTCCTGCTTTACGGGACGACGGTCTACGCCGCTCACCAGGTGGGGCTGGCCATCGAGGCGTTCTCGTTCATGCCCGGCTACGGCATTGCGGTCGCCGCCGCGACCATGGTGGGCCAGAACTTAGGCGCGGGAAAGCCCGAGCGCGCCCGCATTTCTGCATACGAAGCGAACCGCCTGGCCGTCATCCTGATGGCCGCGATGGGGCTCGTGTTCTTTTTCTTTCCCTATGGCCTCTTGAGGGCCTTCACGAACGATCCGGATGTGATAAGATATGGCATCCTCTACATGAAGATCGTGGCCTTCGCGCAGATCCCGCTTGCCATTACGATGGTTGTCGGAGGGTCGCTCCGCGGGGCGGGGGACACGGGGTTCATCATGTTCGCGACGATTGCGGGCATGTGGCTTGTGCGCCTGCCGGTCGCTGCCCTGCTTGCCGTCGTCGTGAAGGCGGAAATCCGCACGGTATGGCTGGTCATGATCATGGACTGGGTCGTCCGTATGAGCCTGCTGCTCTGGAGATACCGCAGGGAAAGCTGGGGAAGGCTGGAAATTTGATGAAGCAGGAGACAGGAGTCAGCAGTCAGAAAACGAAGAAGGAGGGAGTATGCCGGACATTCAAAGCATGATCGGCAAGGAGGTCGAGGTCATTGCCAACGGGATGAAGTACCGGGGCGTGCTGATCGAGGTGTCGGACGCTGAAGTGCACCTGAGGGGGCCGATGCAGTGGATCGCCCTGCCTGCATCCGCGGTGAGCTCGGTCAAGCTCGCGGAGTAACCGAAAGGGCGCCAGAGTGGATGAAGTGCTGTTACCCCGGTCTTTTCTCTCCCAACGCCTCTATCCCGCCTCGATCCTGAGCTTCTTCAGCTTCCGGTACAGCGTCGCCAGGTCGATGCCGAGCTTGTTCGCGGTCGCTTCCTTGTTCCCCTTGTTCTCCGTCAGGCTCCTCCGGACGTACTCGCGCTCGAATTCATCGAGGGCCTGGCGGAGCGATGAAGTCGAGACCCCTTCCACGTCGAGGGTCCGCAATTTGTCCGGCAGGTCGTGGATCGTGATCATG
>DASWAB010000257.1:0-2885 GCA_036391375.1 Nitrospirota bacterium | reverse complement strand
CGGAATTCACCATCAAGGTTTAAGCCGCCAAAATGGTTTGGCGTTTGAACCGCTTTTCCGAACGGAGAACGAGCAATGGGTGAAAGAGTGACGTTCCAGCCCCTGACCAGGGAAGACAAGATAACGGTTGCGCTTTATCGTGCGGGCATCGTGCTGTCGGCCGTCATGATGAGCGGGCTGGCGTTTCTCGTGCAGACGGCGTCATCCCGCTCCGGCACGGCCGTTCTCAGCCCGTCGGCGGACATCCTTGTGTACGGCCTCTATCTATCCGTCGCCCTGAGCGTATTTTTCATTCATTTGTATATACGCAGGTTCAAAAAATACCTGATGAATCTGTACTTCATCAGCCTGGGCTGTCTTGCTGCGCTCCTCTTCATCGGAAAGGGCTCCCCCTCCGGCGCGCTCGCGCACGAACCATACGGCCCGCTGCTCCTCCTGCCGCTCTCCGGATGTCTGGGGTTCGTGACCGCGAAGGAGGCTTTCTGCTTCAGACTTTTCGAGGGCTATCTCCTCGCCCTGATCATGCCGCTCTGCCTGCTGCTGGTATCAAGCGGCATTCTCCGCGGGGCAGGAGCGGCCTCCGGTCTTGTCCTGGTCGCCGTGTTGCTCGTCATCTTTACGCTGCGGAAGGCATTCATGCCGATCGCCTACGACATCGGAGATAAATCCGCCTATCGCTAAAATCAGCCGGTCTCCTGCGGTCTGGCGGATAGAAGTGCCCCAAGGAAAAGGGACGTAAATGCGTCGTTCCGGGTCCTCACCGGTTACCTTGAAAAAATCCTAAAGTTGTGCTACCATTGTTTCTAATATTAAAGTACTATTACGGTTTATCCGGCAAAATCAGGGATAAGCTCCTTCCCATAAACTTACTTCTTCGCAGGGCGTCGGAAGTTCGGATCGGCCGAAAGAACCGATGCCCGAGTGCTCGTCGTTTTTTTGAAAAAATTTTGAGCAAGCCTGTCGCGATTTCCCCATCGGGGGGATATTACTGAAAATAAGGAGGAGTTATGAAACGCAGAACGGCGGAACTATACACGCTCATGTCCTTGTTCGTGTTCCTCGCCTTATCGTGGTGCCGTCCCGCCCCGTCCTCGGCGGAGATAAAGCTTGGAATCCTGCCCCGTCTGAACGCCGTCGAAATGTCCCAGATGTTCAGTCCTCTTGCTGCGTATCTGACCAAGGAAGTCGGCGAAAAAGTAACGCTGGTGATCCCGAAGGATTTCATCTCGTTCAAGGATCTCGTGAAGTCGGGGCAGGTGGACATTGCATTCTCCAACCCGCTGGTCTATGTTCAACTGAGACAGGCCGTTCACCTGGAACCGCTCGCCCTGTCATCAGAGCCGAAAAGCGGCACGCGCTTCCGGGGCATCGTCATCGCACGAAAGGACAGCGGCATCGAAAAACTCCAGGACCTGAAAGGCAAGAAGCTTATTTTCGTGGATAAAGACTCCGCCGCCGGATATATTTTCCAGATGCTCCTGCTGAGCAAGGCAGGGCTTGACGTCAAGACGGACTTTACCCAGTTGCCGTTCGCGAAGAAGCATGACAACGTTACCATGGCGGTGTTCAATAAGACCGCGGACGCAGGGGGAATCCGCGAGGACGATTTGGCAAAAATGAAGGACAAGGTGGACCTCTCGCAGCTCAGAATCGTAGGGTACACGGATTACTTTCCAAACTGGCCTCTTTTTGCCTTGCCAAAACTGCAAAAAGAAACCGCAACCAAAATACGGGCCGCTTTGCTGAAGCTGAAACCGAACGCCCCGCTGTCCGGGACGATTGTGAAGGCCGCGCAACTTACCGGCTTTGTTCCGGTAGCGGACAAGGATTATGACAACCTCCGCAAGGCTGCGAGCATCGCAGGCGCCTTGTAACGGGGCGGCGGAGCTGTAGTGCGGGCGGCCGCCCGCCCGATGGCCGGATAAGGAGACAAAAATATGGTCGGAACGAGCTTTCGAACGTGGAACATTACCCAAAAGTTCACTGTCAGCATTCTGCTCGCGCTTTTTTTGGTTTTTGCCGCCATGGGCGCGGCGCTCAATCAGCACGAGAGGAAAGTCCTCGTTGCCGAACTCAAAAACAAAGGTGAAAACCTCGCACAGTTCCTTGCGGACATCTCCGCCGAGCCGATTCTCAGCTACAATTTCTCCTATCTGGAAACGTACGTCCAGAACGTGGCCTCCGGAGACAGGGACATCGCTTACGCGGTAGTCGAGGACAAGAACGGGAACCCCCTGACGCACGGAAAGGCGGAGCCTGCGGTCAAGGAGAATGTCCTGGAGTACGCGAAGCCCGTCCGGCAGAACGAGGAAACCATAGGGAAGGTGAAAATCGGGCTCTCGACCGAAAACATCGACAGGGCTCTCCGGAGATCCCAGCTTATTCTCCTCGCTCTCTCGGCCTGCGCCATGCTCCTGACCGCCTTCGTCATTTCTACGCTTTTCCGTTTTCTGGCGGTTAAACCCATTCACCTGCTGACCGCTACCGTGGAACGGGTGGCCCAGGGGGATCTGTCCCAGGCGGTCGCGGTCGGGACGATGGATGAGATCGGCTCGTTGTTCCTTGCCGTCAGAGGCATGGTGGAAAGGCTCAAGGGAGTCATCATAAATGTCCAAACCGCTGCGGACAGTGTCGCCACCGGCAGCCTTCAGATCAACGCCGGCACGGAGCAGTTGTCGGAGGGCGCGTCCAAGCAGGCGGCGTCTGCCGAAGAGACTTCGGCGTCTGTCGAGGAAATGAACGCAACGATCAAACAGAATGCGGACAACGCCGTCGCGACGGAAAAAATTGCGCTCAAGTCGGCTGGCGATGCAGCGGAAAGCGGGAAGGCGGTAAGCGAGGCCGTGGCCGCCATGCGGGAAATCGCGGCCAAAATATCGGTCATC
>DASWAB010000256.1:0-4684 GCA_036391375.1 Nitrospirota bacterium | reverse complement strand
AAAACCACCGAGCGATATATTCACCGGGAAACTCAGGAGCTAAACGAGACTTCGAATGCAATGGCAACCCTGTTGAACCTATCCGATGCAAAGTTGAAAAAAGAGAAACCAGGGTAAAAACCCCATACGACCACTCCACGACCACCAAAATGATATCCTGTTAAATCTCAAGTTATTGATAAATTAAATGAAAATTGCCATACATACCCTCGGCTGCAAAATAAACCAGTTTGATGCCGATGTGATCCGTCAGGACCTCAGTTCGCGTGGCAACACGATCGTTCCTTTTGACGCGGAAGCAGACGTGTATATCGTCAATACCTGCTCGGTGACCGCGAAGAGCGACTATCAATGCCGGCAGGCGATCCGGTCTGCCACGCGGCGCGGCAAGGGGGCAAAGGTCGTCGTCACAGGATGTTACGCGGAAACGAGGCCCGACGAAATCAGAAACATTTCGGGCGTGGACAGGGTTTTCGGGAACCGCGACAAAGCGAAGATAGTCGATCATATTCTGTCGGCCGCCCCCGCGACGGAGACCCCCCCGGGTGAGGCGGGCATCGCGAGCGAGTCCGTCCGCACCAGAACGAGGGGGCTTCTTAAAATTCAGGAGGGATGCGACAACCGGTGCTCGTACTGCATCGTTCCTCTTGCCCGGGGCGGTTCGCGGAGCGCACATCCCCGCGGCGTGGAAGAGAAATTTGGGAGCATGGTTCGAAGAGGATGTCCCGAAATTGTGTTGACCGGCATCCATATCGGCGCCTATGGAGCAGACCTCGCGGAGAAGACCGACCTTACATCGCTGATTGCGACGCTTGTTTCGAAAAAAGAAGATACAAGAATCAGGCTGAGTTCGATCGAGCCGAGAGAGATCACGGATGAGATGGTCCGCATGCTTGGCCGCGGTCTCTGCAGGCACCTCCACATCCCGCTCCAGAGCGGAGATGACGGGATTTTGGCTTCGATGAGACGGAACTATTCTTCCGCTTTTTACCTCGAACTGATCGAGCGGATCGCGGACCGTGTGCCCGGCGTGGCGCTCGGCGCGGACGTGATGGTAGGTTTTCCCGGGGAAGGTGAAAAGGAATTTCTGAATACCCTGCGGCTTGTCGAGCGCTCTCCTCTGACGCATTTGCATGTCTTCAGTTATTCTCCTCGGCCGGGAACTCCTGCCGCCGGGATGAAAAAGCAAGTTCCGGAGGTCGTAAAGAAAGAGCGAAGTGAAGCGCTCCGGGACCTGGGGAAGAAGAAGAACCTCGATTTCAGAAAAAAGAACATCGGATGTGCGCACGCCGTTGTGGTCGAAGACAAAGTGTCCGAAGCGAGCGGACTTATTACCGGATTGACGGACAACTATATACGAGTGCAGATTTATGGGTCAAAGAAAGAGAATGTAGGTAAAAGAATACAGGTATCAATATCAGCGGTTGATGAGAAGAATAATTTTGCTGAAATAATGTAACTACTTAAATTCATTAAATTTTGATTGATTAATAAATATGCAATTTACATATTTTACGCTGGGAAGGCGTTCGGGATTGAGATATTCACAGGGTTTATAACAGGTTCTCCACAGAACTTGTGCAAAGGATGGTTAAGCCTTTAGTTAATAAATATAATTTTGCATCATCAATTCTTGATTGTCTTAAAAAACACATTTTGGAAAATTTTACAAGTGAAAAATGTTACCCGCGTTGCTTGCGTAGGTTGCAGAACTTTGCATAACTTAACTTTGTAATTTGCTCTCACGTTTGAGAATATTATATACCGTATCGCGTTGTGCCGGAACATAACCGGCGTCTTGAATCAGATTCACGATCTCTTGTCTCGTCATTCTGAACGTGACTCCTGCCGCTGCAACGACATTTTCCTCGATCATGGTGCTTCCGAAGTCGTTCGCGCCGAATTCAAGAGCAACCTGCGCAATTTTCGCCCCCTGCGTCACCCAGGAAGCCTGAATGTTTTTGAAATTGTCGAGCATGATCCGGGAGAGAGCGAGCACCTTCAGGTATTCGACCGCGGTGGCCGATCTTCCTCCAAGTTCCGTGTTGCCCGGCTGATAGGTCCAAGGTATGAATGCAGTAAATCCATGGGTCGCATCCTGGACAGTTCTGAGCCGAATCAGGTGTTCAATGATCTCTCTGTCTGTTTCAAGACTCCCGAACATCATGGTCGCGCTGGCAGGCATCCCGAGTTTACGAGCCTCCGTCATGACGTCCGCCCATTGACGCCAGCGGATCTTGTTCGGGCTCACTTTCTTTCTGACCCGGTCCACCAGGATTTCGGCGCCGCCTCCCGGGATGGAGTCCAGGCCGGAGGCCTTCAGGCGCCTGAGCGTGCCTTCGATGCTTAGCTCCGCCTTTTTTGCGATGAATGTTATCTCTGCGGGAGAAAGCGAATGTATCTGGATGGTGAAGCGCGCCTTGATCGACGAAAACAGGTCCTCGAAGTAGTCTATGCCGAGATCGGGATGCACGCCGCCCTGCATGAGAATCTGCGTGCCGCCCTGGGCGATGGTTTCTTCTATTTTTCGGAAAATGACATCCTTCGGGAGAAGATACGCCTCGGGGCTGTCCGCTTCACGGTAGAACGCGCAGAACCTGCACTTGTTGACGCAGATATTGGTGTAGTTGATATTCCGGTCGACGATGAAAGTCACCAGGCGCTTCGGATGAAGGCGTTTCCGGACGCCGTTCGCCAGTTCCCCCAGCGTCAGGAGGTCAGCCTTCCGGAACAAGGCGAGACCCTCGTCCGCGTCAAGACGTTTCTTCAATGGTACCTTTTTGATTATCTTTTTTAAATCCGTGTTCATTCGTGTCAATCCGTGCGGCTGCGGTCTTTTTCCCTACTTCCACACTTTCACGATGTTGTATACCGTGTCCCGCTCCACCGGCGCGCGCCCGGCCTGCTTGATAAGATGCACGATGTCGTCCTTGGTCATGCTGCCGTCCGTGGTCCCGCCGGCGGCCTTAGCGATCCGCTCCTCCACGACCGTCCCATCGAGGTCGTCCACGCCGAAACTGAGCGATACCTGGGCGACCTTTTCCCCGAGCATGACCCAGTAGGCCTTGATGTGATCGAAGTTGTCGAGCATCAGCCGGGAGATTGCGAGCGTCTTCAAATCGTCAAAACCCGTGGTGTAGGTCGATTTTTCGATTTCCGTGTTATGGGGCTGAAAGGCCAGCGGGATAAAGGCCTGGAACCCGCCGGTCCTGTCTTGCAGAGCTCTGAGCTTGATCAGGTGATCGACCCTGTGTTCAGCTGTTTCGATGTGGCCATAGAGCATGGTGGCGTTTGATTTCAAGCCGGCCCGGTGAACGGCCTCGATCACCTCGAGCCAGCGGTCGCCGCTGATCTTTTCGGCGCACAGGGTATTCCGCACCGCGGTGTTGAAAATTTCCGCGCCGCCGCCGGGAAGGGAGCCGAGGCCGGCTTCCTTGAGCCTGATGAGCGTATCAGTCAGGCCCAGACCGGAAAGCTTCGAAAGATAATCGATCTCGACCGCGGTAAACGCCTTGAGATGGATGTTCGGGGATTCTCTTTTCAGCGCCCGAAGCATGTCCAGATACCATTCGAAAGGCAAATCGGGATGGAGTCCTGAGACGATGTGGAACTCACGCACGCCTTTTTCAGCGCCGCGGGCCTTGTCCAGGATATCTTCGATGCTCATCTCGTAGGCGCCCGGCTCGCCCTTGCTCCGGCTGAACGCGCAGAACTTGCAGCGGTTCACACAGATGTTCGTGGGATTGATGTGCATGTTCCGGACGAAATAGACATGATTTCCGTTCTTCTTCCGCGCAACGTGCGAGGCCATGCGGCCGAGCGCGAGGAGGTCATTGGACCGAAAGAGGGCGAGGCCGTCCTTGCGGGTAAGGCGCTTGTTGGAAAAAACTTTTTCTTTGATCTTTTCCAGAGACATATTCCGAGGTCGGTGAATGAGGAATGCCGGAGGCTATCGGTGATACAAAATTTTCCCATTGACCATGGTCATAATACAGGATTTCGTCTCCCTGAGCAAGTCGGAATAAATATTTCCGGTATTTTTCTCCGGCAGCGGCACAGCGATAATGTCCGCCCGTTTTCCGACTTCAAGTGTGCCCATCTCTTTGTTCATGCCGAGCGCTTTTGCCCCGCCGATGGTCGCCATCTTGAAAATATCCAGCGACTTGATGCCGTCACGACGGTGAATCTTGTAGGCATACCGCATCTCATCCCACAGGTTCAAACTGGGCGAGCTTGCCAGACTGTCGGTCCCCAGCCCGACAGAGATGCCGGCGTCCAAAAATTTCTTGAGCGGCATCCTGCCGACCCCGAGCTCCTTATTGCTTCTTGGGCAGTGTGCGATGGATGTTTTTGATTTCTTAATCAACGCGAGATCTTCGTCAGTCACCTGGACTGCATGCACGGCCAGAAGGCGAGGGGAGAGAAGGCCGGCACGATTTAAATATTCAAACGATGAGTGTCCCGTTGGCGCCCAGGCAAGGTCCCAGTGAGCGAATTGATAAAGCTTCTCAAGGCCGGTATTTTTTCTTCGCAAGAGTTTTATTTCGTCTTTTGACTCCGCTACATGCATGGCGAGGGGAATGTTCTTCTTTTGGCTCATTGCCGCGATTCGACGCAATGCGGATTCAGAGACGGTATACGGGCTATGAGGAGAAAGTCCGGGTCGAATCAATCCCCCCGTTCC